>JBBQIA010000043.1:0-10555 GCA_038324485.1 Lysobacterales bacterium | reverse complement strand
GGGTAGGTTGCTTGAGCCCCATCGCGAGGTGGGGTCTAGAGGAATGGCTGCCGGTGGCCGCAAGGTCACTTACAGAACCCGGCTTATAGGCCGGCTCCGTCTTCCCATTTATTCGTGCGGAATTTGGCGTGGATTACGTGTTCGACCCGGCCGCCTTGTCGGCCTTGGCAAAGTCCCGCGCGGCCGATTACGCCGCCGCCGCGCCCTATCCGTACGCGGTGCTCGAATCCTTGCTGCATCCCGGCGTGGCCGAGACCTTGGCGCGCGATTTTCCGCGTCCTGAAGACCCGGTGGGCTGGGACCACTACGGCTATGAGGGCTTCGAGAAGAAGATCGCCACCTCGAAAGAGGCGCTGCTGCCGCCGCTCATTCGACGAACGCTGCAGGAATTGAACAGCGCGCCCTTCATCGATTTTCTTGAGCAACTCACCGGCATCGCTGGCCTAGTGCCCGACCCGATGATGCTCGGCGGCGGCATTCACTTGAGCCGCCCGGGCGACCTGCTGGGCATCCACGCCGATTTCAACTGGCACCCGAAGCTGCACCTGCATCGGCGGGTCAATCTGCTGATTTATCTCAATCCAGTGTGGGATGAGGCTTGGGGTGGGGCGCTGGAGTTGTGGGACACTGCCGCGCAGGGCTGCGTGCAGCGCATTGCCCCGCTGATGAATCGCGCCGTGGTGTTTGGCACCCGCAGCGATACCTTTCATGGTCATCCACAGCCTCTCGCGTGTCCGGAGGGCGTCGTTCGGAAGTCCATCGCGGCGTATTACTACACCGCCGAGCGTCCAGATGACGAAGTTCGCGACCCGCACAACACCCGCTACAAGGGCCTTCATCTCGATTGATGTGGGTTGCGGTTGCGCGGTTTGCCAAGCGTGTCCCCACCGTCCAGTCTTGCCGGCATTGACCGCCGACCAGGACGCTCCGCCATGTCGCATTCGCTGATCCCCGCTGCTGCTTTTGCATTGATGCTGATGTCGCCCCTCGCTGCGGCGTCTTCAGCGGCGGCGACCACGGTGTCCACCAGCCCTTACTTCGAGAGCGCGGACGTCTTCGCGCTCGAAACGGCCAGTGATGCGCGCATCTCGCCCGACGGCCGAACCGTGGTCTATGTGCGAACGCGCTACGACGTGATGACCGATCGACCGCGCGCAAATCTGTGGATGGTCGCGAGCGACGGCGGCGGGCAGCAGCCCCTGCGGTCGGATGGCAGCAACCATCGCTCGCCGCGCTGGTCGCCGGACGGCACCCGTCTGGCCTATGTCTCGACGGGCGAGGGCCGCCCGCAGATTTTCGTGCGTTGGATGGACGGCGGGGCGACTGCACGAGTGACTGACCTCGTTGAGGCGCCGGGTGATCTCACGTGGTCGCCCAATGGCCAGAGTCTGGCCTTTACCGCTTTCGTCTCGGCCGAGGCGGCCACCTTGGCGGCACCGCCCGTCAAGCCGGAGGGCGCCGAGTGGGCCGAGCCCGTGACGGTCATTGATCGCGCGGTGTATCGCGCTGATGGCGAGGGCTATCTGCGCAGCGGCGCGACTCAGGTGTTCATCGTTCCGGCCGAGGGCGGCACGCCGCGGGCGCTGACCGCCGGCGACGCCGACGTGTCGGGCCCGCTGTCCTTCTCGCCGGACGGCGGCACGTTATATGTGTCGGCGAATTTGCGCGCCGATCGCGAACAGGCGCCGATCGATTCCGAGATTCACGCCATTACGGTGGCCGACGGCACTCTGAAGACCCTCACTCGTCGTGATGGCCCGGATGCGAACCCGGTGGTGTCGCCGGACGGGCGCAGCGTGGCCTTTCTCGGCTTCGATGACCGTCGCGTCAGCCACCAAAACACGCGCCTCTACGTGATGGACGCCGACGGCGGCAACGTGCGCGATCTGACCGGCGACCTCGATCTGGAGTTTGAAATGCCGGCGTGGTCGGCGGATGGCCGTCAGCTGTTCGTCGCCTACGACCAGCGCGGCGTGCGCTCGCTCGGGCAGGTATCGCTCGACGGTCGACTGACGCCGATCGCCGGACCGCTGGGCGCTTCGGATGTTGGTCGGCCCTACACCGGCGGGGGATTTTCGGTTTCGCGCGATGGCCGCTTCGCCTTCGTTCGCGCATCGACCTCGCGGCCTGGAGACGTGGCCGTGGCCGACCGTCGCGGCCGCACACGCACGCTCACCGCATTGAACGAGGATTTGTTCGGCCACAAGACGCTCGGAGCGGTCGAGACGATCACCTGGGCTTCTTCGCATGACGGCAAGACCATCGAGGGTTGGCTGGTGACGCCGCCCGGGTTTGATCCCTCGAAGCGCTACCCGCTGCTGCTGGAGATTCACGGCGGGCCGCATACGGCCTATGGCCCGGTATTCAGCGTGGAAGTGCAGCGCTTCGCTGCCGCGGGCTACGTCGTGCTGTACGCCAACCCGCGTGGCAGCACGAGCTACGGCGAAGATTTCGCCAACAGCATCCACCTCGCGTATCCGGGCTACGACTACGACGACCTGATCTCCGGCGTGGATGCCGTGATCGCCCGCGGCTTCATCGACACCCGCAACCTGTTCGTGACCGGCGGCTCGGGCGGCGGCGTACTGACCGCGTGGATCGTGGGCAAGACCGACCGCTTTCGTGCGGCGGTGGTGGCCAAGCCGGTGATCAACTGGACGAGCTTCGTGCTGACGGCCGACCAGGCGCCGTATTTTCATCGCCACTGGTTCAAGGGCTTTCCCTGGGAGTCTCAGGCCGACCACTGGGCTCGTTCACCGCTGTCCCTCGTGGGAAATGTGAAGACGCCGACCCTGCTGTTGACGGGCGAGGCCGACTACCGCACGCCGATCACCGAGACCGAGCAGTACTACCAAGCCCTTCGGCTTAGGGGAGTGCCGACGGCGATGGTCCGAGTTCCTGAGGCCTCACACGGCCTGACCGGTCGCCCCAGCCAGTTCATTGCCAAGATCGACAACATCCTGGCTTGGTTCGAGCGCTACCGCCTGCCGCCGGTGGAGTGACTTCAAGTAAAACAAGGGCTGTGGATAAACACTTAAAGTGATGCCTTAAGTTAAGGCTAAGGCCTTGATGCGCTTATGGAATTTGCCTCCAAAAAGTCATTGACACTCTCATGACGCAAGCCTAACGTGGGCGCCTGAGGGAATTTCTGGTTTTTTGTGGGAGAAGGTGGTTTTCCACCGATCGATATGTTCCAAGGCGAAGCCGCCATTACGTTAGATGACAAAGGTCGGTTGGCGATTCCGGTCGCCTTCCGGGACGTCGTTGCGCGTGATTGTGCGAACCGCCTGGTGCTGACCTACAACCCCTTCGATCAGGGCTCCCTGTACCTGTATCCGGAAGCGGCATGGCAGAGCGTTCGCGATCAGATCGTGGCGCTGTCGGCCTTCGTGCCCGAGCACCGCGTGCTGCAGCGGATGCTGGTGGGTGCGGCCACGCCGCTTGAGCCGGATTCCGCGGGTCGCGTGCTGCTGCCGTCGACCATGCGCTTGACCGCCGGTTTGGAGAAAAAAGCCGTGCTGATGGGCATGGGCGGGCGCTTGGAGCTCTGGAGCGAGCAGGCCCACTTGGCGCAGATGCGGCAAACGATTGGTTCGGCGGGGGTCAGTGCCGCGATGCAGGACCTGCGGCTGTAGCGCCGGTGGCCTCTGTGTCCATCGCACCGACTTCGCAACATGTTCCGGTGCTCTGGTCGCCGGTGCTCGACGGGCTCGACATTCGCGCCTCGGGGGTCTACCTCGACGGCACCTTTGGTCGTGGCGGTCATGCGCGCGGCATTCTCGATCGACTCGGCCCGGAGGGCCGCCTGCTGGTGATGGACAAGGACCCCGAAGCGATTCGCGTAGCGCAGGCCCTGGCGGCCAGCGATGAGCGTGTTCGCGTTCGGCAGGACAGCTTTGCGCACCTTGAGCACTGGGATGAAGTGCAGGCGGGCTTGGATGGCGTGCTGCTCGACTTGGGCGTGTCCTCCCCGCAGCTCGACGTGGCCGAGCGCGGCTTTAGCTTCCGCAACGACGGCCCGCTGGACATGCGCATGGACCCGGATTCGGGCGAGAGCGCGGCGGTGTTCGTGAACACCGCAGACGAGGCCGACATCGCGCGCGTGCTGTGGGAACACGGCGAAGAGCGTCAAAGCCGGCGCATTGCCAAAGCCATCGTCGCGCGTCGCGCTGAGCGTCTCTTCGAGCGCACCGGCGATCTGGCCGACGTGATCGCGAAACTGCTGGGGCGCGGCGACGGCAAAACGCATCCGGCGACGCGGAGCTTTCAGGGCATTCGCATTCACATCAACCGCGAGCTGGCCGATTTAATTCTTGGGCTGGAAGCGGCCGAGCGCGCGTTGAAAGCCGGTGGGCGCCTTGCCGTGATTAGCTTTCACTCGCTGGAAGACCGCATCACCATGCAGTTCATCGCCGAGCGCGCCAAGGCGCCGCCGGCCAATCGTCGTCGCCCGGCGCTGGACGAGTTCGTGCCGCGTTTGCGCATTGTGTCGCCGGCCACCAAAGCCGACTCGGCGGAATTAGCCCTGAACCCGCGAGCGCGCAGCGCCGTGCTGCGCGTGGCGGAGAAGTGCGCGTGAGCCTGCGCGCCTTCATCGCGCTGTTGCTGCTGGGCTTGGTTGCGACCAGTGCGGTGGCCGTGGTGTTGGCGCGGCACCAGCATCGCCAGGGCTTCATCGCGCTCTCAAAGCTCGAGAAAACGCGCGATGAATTGAACATTGAATTCGGGCGCTTGCAGATCGAGCAAGCCACGTGGTCGGAGACCAATCGCATCGAACAGATCGCGATTGAGCGTCTAGGCATGAAGTTTCCGGAAGGTTCTGACGTGGTGGTGGTGCAGCCATGACGCCGCGCTTGAAGCCCAACGTCTTCGACCCACGTCTGCGTCTGCTTGCGATTGTGGTGGTGTTGGGCGCCTGCGGCTTCGCCATCGCGGCGCGCGCCGCGTGGTTGCAACTGCTGAGCCCGGAGTTTTATCAACAGCAGGGTGATGCGCGCTTCGTTCGCGATGTGCCGATCGTTGCTTCGCGTGGCGCGATCCTTGATCGCAACGGCGAAACCCTCGCAGCGTCGTCGCCGGTCTCGTCGGTGTGGGCGAACCCAAAAGAAACCCTGCAGCATCCTGAGCGCCTGTCGGAGTTAGCCGAGGCGCTCGACGTGCCGCGTGAGGACCTCGCTCGCAGGATGACGGAGCGCGCTGACAAAGAATTCGTCTACCTGCGCCGGCACATGAACCCGGATGCTTCGGCGGCGGTGGTTGCCCTAGGCGTGCCCGGCGTGCATGAGCAGCGCGAGTTCCGGCGCTTCTACCCGCATGGCGAGGTAATGGCGCACGTGCTGGGCTTTACCAATATCGATGATCAGGGCCAGGAAGGCTTGGAGTTGGCCTTCGATCCGTGGCTGACGGGTCGTCCGGGCTCGAAGCGGATCATTCGCAATCGGCAGGGTCAGGTAATCGACGACGTCGACCTGCTGCGCGCCGCCGAGCCGGGCCGCGATCTGCTGATGTCGGTCGATCGCCGCGTGCAGTACCTCGCCTATCGCGAATTGAAGCAGGCGCTGATTCTCAACAAGGCGCGCAGTGGATCAGTGGTCGTGCTGGACATTCCGACCGGCGAGGTCATCGCCATGGTCAACCAGCCCAGCTACAACCCGAACTCGCGTCAGTCGGGACAAAACGCGGCGCGTCGTAATCGCGCGGTCACGGATTTGGTCGAGCCGGGTTCGGTCATTAAGAGCTTCACCGTGGCGGCAGCGATGGAAAATGGCGCCGACCCAACGCGCTTAATCGACACCAATCCGGGCTTTTTTCCGCTGCGCAATCACACGATTCGCGACGTGCGTAATTTCGGCATGGTCGATATGTCACGCCTGCTTCAGAAGAGCTCGAACATCGCGTCGACGAAGTTAGCCTTAGAAATGAGCAACGAGCATTTCCACGATGTGCTGACGCGCTTTGGGCTGTCGCGTTCGACCAATAGTGGCTTTCCCGGTGAGGCCTCCGGCACTTTGGAGCCGCCCAATCAGTGGGGCGAGGTTGAGAAAGCCACCATCTCCTACGGCTACGGCATTTCAGTGACTCCGCTGCAGGTGGCGCAGGCCTACGCCGCGCTGGCCAACAGCGGCCGCCTGCTTCAGCCGACCTTCGTGCGCGGCGGCAACGCGAACTTGGGTCAGGGCCGTCAGGTGATCGACCCGCAGATCGCGCGCAGCGTGATCGGTATGTTGGAAACCGTGGTGGCGCCCGGCGGCACAGCGACGACGGCCGCCGTGTCCGGCTATCGCGTGGCGGGCAAGTCCGGCACCACGCGTCAGTCCGTCGCCGGTGGCTACGAGAAGCGTTACGTGTCGATGTTTGCCGGCATTGTTCCAGTGCATCAGCCGAAGTTCGCCATGGTGGTCACCATTCATGACCCGAGCGCTGGCGCGTATTACGGCGGTGCCGTGGCTGCGCCCGTGTTCCACGGCGTGATGGATGGCGCGCTGCGCTTGATGGACGTGCCGCCGGACAACGTGGCGACGTGGTTCGCCACGGCGCCGACGGCGGCGCCTGTCGAGATTGGCACCGATGGGTTGGTGCCGCTCGACGCCTTATCGCCGGTTGAGGCCTCGACGCCGAGCACTGCAGCGCCGAACAGCGGAGGCCAGCCGTGAGCGCGCTCCGCTTGTCGCAATTGCTCGATGGCGTCGCGGCCCTGCCTGCGGACCTCGATGTGCCGGTGCCGCGTTTGGTCGCGGACAGTCGACAGATCGTGCCGGGTGACGTATTCGTCGCGCTGGCGGGCGCGAGCACGCACGGCCTGCATCATGCGGATCAGGTTTTTGTGCAGGGCGCTGCTGCCGTGTTGTGCGAGGCGCCGCTGCCTTCCGGTATGCGCCTGCCGTCGAAGGCCGTGGCGATTGAAGGCTTGCGTGCGCGTCTTGGCGAATGGGGAGACCGCGTTGCCGGGTCGCCTTCCGCCGCCCTGCGCGTGATCGGCGTCACTGGCACCAATGGCAAGACCTCGACAGTGCAGCTTTTGGCGCAGGCGCTGGAATCGCTCGACATCGCCGCCGGCACCATCGGCACGCTCGGTGCGGGCCGCGTCGGGCAGATTGCGCCGGGCGAGCGCACCACGCCGGACGTGCTCAGCGTGCATCGCCTTTTGGCGAGCCTCCGCGATGCGGGTGCAGCAGCGGTGGCGATGGAAGTCAGCTCGCACGCGCTCGATCAGGGCCGCGTCGACGGCGTGCGTTTCGAGCTGGCCGTGTTCACCAACCTCACTCGCGATCACCTCGACTACCACGGCACGATGGCCGCTTACGGCGAGGCCAAGGCGCGATTGTTCGCGTGGCCCACCTTAAAAGCCGCCGTCATTAATATTGATGATGCCTTTGGCCGCAACCTCGCCGAACGCGTCCCGGCTGCGCTTCGTTGGAGCGTTTCGGCGGCGGGTGCTGAAGACGCTCGCCTTCGCGCCGAAAATCTGGCGCTAACTTCTGACGGTCTGCGCTTTGATCTGGTGGAAGGCCCCGCTCGCGCCACCGTCCAGTCGCCCCTGCTGGGTCGCTTCAACATCGACAACCTGCTGGCCGTCGCGGCCACGCTGCGCGCTATGGGCCTTGCGCTGGACGCCATCGCCGACGTGCTGCCCACGCTGCAGCCGGTACAGGGCCGCATGACCCGCTTGGGTGGCGACGACAAGCCGCTGGTGGTGATCGACTACGCCCACACGCCGGATGCGCTCGAACAGGCGCTGTCCAGCCTTCGCGGTCATGCGCACGGCGCCTTGGTCTGCGTGTTCGGCTGCGGCGGCGAGCGTGATCGCGGCAAGCGTTCGGAAATGGCGGCGATTGCTGAAGCCGGCGCCGATCGCGTGCTGGTGACCGACGACAACCCGCGGCACGAAGACGGCGACGCCATCGTGGCCGACATCCTCGCGGGCTTTCGTCAGCCGGTGGGGCATGCCGTGGTGCGCGACCGCCGCGCCGCCATTCGCGCCGCGATCGCTGCGGCAAAACCCGGCGACATCGTGTTGGTGGCCGGCAAAGGCCACGAGCACTATCAAGACGTGGCGGGCACCCTGCACCCCTTCGATGACGTGGCCGAAGCCCGTGCAGCGCTGGAGGCGATGGCATGAGGCCGGTGCTGCTCTCGCAGATTGCGCTGTGGACCGAAGGCCGTTTGTTGGGCGAGGACCGCTTGATCGATGCCGTGTCCACCGACACGCGCAAGCTGTCGCCCGGCGTGCTCTTTGTCGCCCTGCGCGGCGAACGCTTCGACGCGCATGAATTCATTGCTGCAGCAGAAGCTGCGGGCGCGGCCGCCGTGATGGTGAGCCGCCCGGTGGAGACCGCGCTGCCGCAGGTGCACGTGGCCGACACGGAAGAAGCCTTGGGCGAACTGGCGGCGGGCCTGCAGCAGGGCCGTCCGGCCGTGGTTCTGGCGCTCACCGGCAGCAATGGCAAGACCTCGGTGAAGTCGCTGCTGCACGGCATCCTGGCCCATGCCGGATCGGCCTACGTCAATCCCGGCAACTTGAATAACGAAATTGGCCTGCCCTTGGCGGTGATGGGTGCGCCTGATGACGCGCGCTTCGCCGTCTATGAAATGGGCGCCGGCAAGCCGGGCGATATTGCTTATCTGTGCAGCATCGTGGCGCCGAACGTTGCCTTGGTGAACAACATCGCAGCGGCCCACATTGAGCGTCTGGGCAGCTTGTTTGGCATTGCTGAAACCAAGGGCGCGATTTACGAAGCGCTGCCCGATGACGGCATCGCCGTGGTCAACGCAGACGACGCGTACGCGCCGTATTTCATGCAGCGCATTGGATCGCGCCGAGTGCTGCGCTTCGGCATCGAACAAAACGCCGACGTGACGGCTCACGGCCTGAGCCTTGATGCCGAGGGAAGCCGCTTCGAGCTGATCACGCCAGCGGGTCGCGCCGCCGTGCGCTTTCCGCTGCCCGGACGCCATGCCGCCATGAACGCGCTGGCCGCCGCCACGATGGCCTTGGCCGCGGGTGCCGACCTCGACGCCATCGTGCGCGGCTTGGAAGAAGCGGTTGCCGTTGAGGGTCGCCAGGTCGCGCATGCCCTGTCGAACGGCAACGTGCTGGTGGACGACAGCTACAACGCCAATCCGGGCTCGGTGGCGGCAGCGATCGCCACCCTCGGCACGGCGGGCGAGGCGTGGCTGGTGCTGGGCGACATGCGTGAACTCGGCGAAGACGGCGTGTCCCTGCATGCGGACGTGGGCCAGCAGGCCCGTCAAGCCGGCTTAAAGCGCCTTTGGACGATCGGCGCTTTGGCCGCGGAGGCCAGTCGCGCCTTCGGTGCGGAGGCGCAGCACTTCACGGACAAGGCAAGTTTGGTGACAGCACTGTCGGCGGCGCTCAAGACCGCCAGCGGCGTCCGCTGCTTGGTGAAGGGTTCGCGCGGCAGCGCCATGGACGAGGTCATCGCTGGCCTGTTGGCCGGGGAGGGCGCCCATGCTGCTTGAGCTCATCCGCTGGCTGTTCCCAGAATTCGTGCTGTTCGAATTCATCACCATGCGCGCCATCCTCGGCGCCCTGACTGCGCTCGCTCTTTCCTTGGCGTTTGGCCCGATGGTGATCGCTCGTCTGAGCACTCTGAAGGCCGGCGGCCAGCCGATTCGCAGCGATGGCCCGCAAAGTCATTTGGCGAAGGCCGGCACGCCCACCATGGGCGGCGCGCTGATTCTTCTCGCGGTAACGCTCTCGACCCTGCTTTGGTCGGAGCTGAGCAATCGCTACGTCTGGATCACGCTCGGCGTGATGCTGAGCTTCGCCCTCATCGGCTGGCTGGACGATTGGATCAAGATCGTGCGGCGTGACGCGAACGGCCTGAAGTCGCGTCACAAGTACGCACTGCAGTCGCTGTTTGGCCTGCTGGCCGCCGTGCTGCTATTTGCAACGGCCGACCACCCGTCGAACACCACGCTTTATTTGCCGCTGCTGAAGAACTTCGCCCTGCCGCTTGGCGCGATGTTCATGGTGATCGCCTACTTCTGGATCGTGGGCTTTTCGAATGCAGTGAACTTGACGGACGGCCTCGACGGCTTGGCGATCATGCCGGTCGTGCTGAGCGCCGGCGTGCTGGCTGCGTTCGCCTACACCTCGGGCAATGCCGTGTTTGCCGAGTACCTCGGCATTCCTCGCGTGCCGGGTGCGGGCGAGTTGGCCATCCTGTGCGCGGCGATTGGCGGCGCGGGCTTGGGCTTTCTGTGGTTCAACACCTATCCGGCCATGGTGTTTATGGGCGACGTCGGCGCATTGGCGCTGGGCGCGGCGCTCGGCTGCATCGCCGTGATCGTCCGGCAGGAACTGGTGCTGGTGATCGTTGGCGGCATCTTCGTCATTGAGACGCTGTCGGTGATGGCGCAGGTCGCGTCGTTCAAGCTCACTGGCCGCCGCATTTTCCGCATGGCGCCGATTCATCACCACTTCGAGCTCAAGGGCTGGCCGGAGCCGCGCGTCATCGTGCGCTTCTGGATCATTTCGGTGGTGCTGGTGCTGGTCGGCCTGGCCACGTTGAAGGTGCGCTGATGTACGACG
>JBBQIA010000042.1:0-10628 GCA_038324485.1 Lysobacterales bacterium | reverse complement strand
TCGTCGGCACTGGTGAGGTGGGACGACAACTCGTTGTGGATGGATTGATGGATCGCGAGGTGACTGGAGGCCGAGCGATTGAACTGGTCGGTGATCCACGCGTCGTAGCCCAAGCTGGCGACGCGATCGATTTCTGAGGCGGTGGCGCCGAAGGTGGCTTGCTGCAGGAATCGCGATGCATCCGACTGTGCGGTGGTGGGCGGCGTGCCCGCACCGAATCCTCCCGACGCCGAGCCGGCCAAGGTCCAATTTTGATGACGGCCTGTGGTGAGCGACGAGCAGCTTGAGAGTTGCACGAGGCGATTGTTTTGGGTTGAGGCGCCCGAGACCTCAACGCAGCGATCGGTGAACTGATTGCGCAGCCGGAAGCGCTGGTCGGTCGGCGTCATCTTCTCTAAACGGAAGCGCTGCAGCGAGTTGTTGGTGTCGCAGGGGTTCTGCACAACGGCGGTGCCGTTTACCGCAGCGGCTGTGCGTGCCGACAAGCACTTGCCGCTGTGCGGTGTGCGGATAACAAACCAGCCGCCCGATGTCGATATGGGCTCGGCGCGGAAACTTTGCTCTGGGCGCGTGGAACAGGCGTTCTGCACCAATTGAACGTCATTCGCTGTCGATGCACTGGGCACTTCGAGGCACTGCCCGCTGTGCTCGACGACGGCCGTTGTGGTGAAAGCGGCCTGAGCGTGAACCGCCGGAGCGAGGAGCGCGCCGGCGGTCAGGATCAGCGCGAAGCGGGGAGCGGAGGTCGCCATCGGAGCCTCAATACGGGAGAGGGTGTGCTGCATCGCCGCAGACTAAGGCGATCCGGCAATGTAAAACAACGTCAAAAGGCGTGTTCAGGTGATTAGGTTGACGGCCATCACATAACCTTGAGGTGCGACAGCCACGGGGCTGGCCGAAAGGCATACAAAAAACCCCGGGGGGAACCCGGGGCTTTTTTAATTAATGGTGGCCAGGGAGGGAATCGAACCCCCGACACGGGGATTTTCAATCCCCTGCTCTACCGACTGAGCTACCTAGCCAATTCGCTTCCGCGAAGATCGCGAAAGTTACCAGTGACGAGGAGCGATGGCAAGCGTCAGAGCTTAAAGGCACTACCGCTGCCGCTTCCGTCGCAAGATCTGTCGCGCGGTGATGCGCTTTCAACACTGACTCAGCCCTCGGATGCCACGTAGCCCGCGGGCTTTTCGGCACCGCCGCCGAAAAGAAATTTCTCCATCTCAGCCTCAAGAAAGGCCCGATGCTTCGGGTCCATCGGCGAGAGGCGGTTTTCATTGATCAATAAGGTCTGGTGGGCCAGCCATTCCTGCCATGCCGGCTGACCGATGGATTCGAAAATCCGCTTGCCGAGCGCGCCAGGCCATGGGGCGAAGCCCAAGCCGGGGGCGTCGACGTCGTGTTTGATGCAGTGAACGGTTCGGCTCATGGCAAAGACTCCAATAGGGTGCGGACGGGGCGCGGCAGGCCGATGGCATCGTAGTCGCTGGGCGCGATCCAGCGGCGTTCCGGTCCGTCGACGGCTGAAGTGGGTGCGGTGTTGTCAGGCGCATAAGCTTCCCCTGCCTCGTTGACGCAGTGAAGGCTGGGGCTGATTCGCAGTCGATAGTGGCTAAAGACGTGGGTGAATTCGGGCAGCGGCGTGCCCGCTCCGGCGCCTAATGCGGTTTGAAGGGTCGCGATGCTGGCGGCATCCTCGGCTTCGGGCAGGCTCCACAAGCCCTGCCAGACACCCTTGCCGGAGCGGCGTTCCAAAAGAACGCGGCCTTCGCTGTCGCGGGCGATGAGCATGCAGGTGCTTCGCGTGGGCGTGGCTTTCGCTGGCTTTCGTCCCGGAATCTGCCCGACGGCGTTCTGCGCGAAGGCGCCGCATTCGTCGCGCAGGGGGCATTCGTCGCAGCGCGGCCGTCGCGGCGTGCAAAGCGTGGCGCCGAAATCCATCAGGGCCTGGGTGTAGTCAGCGAGTCGATGCTTGGGCAGGCGGGCTTCGGCCTCGGCCCAGAGGCGCTGCTCGACGGCGCGCTGTCCGGGCCACGCGGGTTCACCCATCAGCCGAGCCAGCACGCGCTTGACGTTGCCGTCGAGGATGGCGTGTGGCTCGCCGTGGGCTTGGGTCAGGATGGCCGCTGCTGTGCTGCGCCCAATGCCGGGCAGGGCGCACAGCGCGTCCATGCTGCGGGGCAGGTGGCTGGCGTGTTCCGCCACGCATTGCCGTGCCGCCGCGTGCAGGTTGCGGGCGCGGCTGTAGTAGCCAAGACCGGACCAGAGCGCCAGCACCGCGTCTTCGTCGGCTGCCGCGAGCGTAGGCAGGTCGGGAAAGCGCGCCAGAAAGCGCTCGAAGTAGCCGATGACGGTTTGCACCTGCGTCTGCTGCAGCATGATTTCGCTGATCCAGACGCGGTAGGGCGTTCGCGGATGCTGCCAGGGCAGGTCGTGGCGACCGTGAGTGTCGAACCACTCCAGCAAGCGCTCAGCGAACGGCGCGAGGCTTTGCGGAGTGCTGATGTTTTTGCTTATTGCGCGTGCCGTCATGGCGAAAGCTCCGCGCTCGGCTTGGCAGCGGGAGCGGCGTCGCTCGGTGATTCCGGAATCTCTTCCAGCCGCATATCAACGCCCTGCAGCTGCGCACCTTCCACCTTAAGCGTGGGGAACTGCGCGCTGCCGGCCAGAGGCGGAAGTACACCGGCGTTTTCAGCGTCGAGCCATGCCAGCAATTCAGCAGGCGTCACCACCAGCGCCAGCTCGACGTCATCACGCGTCAGGCGAAGCTGCGTCGGTGCATCGAGTAGTCCAGAGCCGCGTTGGCTGAGTGCGAAGGCGAACGGCTGATCGGAGGCCGCAAGAGGGTCGGGCAGGGTCGGCCAAGCGGCTGGCCATGCCGGTAATTCACCGTCGAGCGAGAGCGCCCACGGCGAGGGCTGAAAATCGCCGCTCGCGCTCAGCGAGGGCAGGGGGCCGTCGCCCGTCCATTGAAGTTGAAGGGCCTCGAAGCGCAGCGGCGCCGTGCGAGGCGTCGCCGTCAGCGCCAGCGCAAACCTGATCTCGGGCGACTCATCGATGAAAAGGCGGCCCGTGATGTCTGCCGCGACGGGCGTCTCGGGTGCGAAGCGAGGCACCGAAACGTGGAAGTCTTCGATGCGTCCGCTGGGCCAGCGCAGGCGCCCGTTGCTGATGCGCAGGCCAGAAAGAGTGGGCAGTTCGGTTGATTCTCCCGGGGGTTGTGCCTCCCACCATGCAAGCGCGGCATCGAGGTCGAGGTCGAGGCCGTCGACTTGAAGCGCGTCGATGACCAGCGCGTTGCCGCGAAGGGTTGACCAGGGTAAGGCGACCTCAATGCGGTCGGCGGTCAGTACCGTTCGACCGGACTCATCGCGTGCCGAGATGCCTGCGAGGGCAAGCCATGGCGCCGGTTGCCAGCGCAATTCGGCTTGGCCGCTCATCGTCCAAGATAGGCCCGTTGCCGATGAGGCCTGCGCCAGCGCCAAGGTCGCGACCCGCTGAGCGTCGAACCACCACGGCGCGCTGAGCACCGCGAGGATCACAAGCACCACCAGCGCTGCGAGCGCGCGCCACAGCCAGCGAAGGGCGCGACGCGGCCCCGAGGCCGGCGAGGGCGTCACTGGCTGGCGTTCGTCCCGGCACCGATGCCGGGCAGCAGGGCGTCGACGAAGGCCCCGGGGTCGAAGACGCGAAGGTCCTCGCGTTGTTCGCCAAGGCCGACGAAGCGGATGGGCAGGCCGAATTCGCGGGCCAGAGCAAAGACCACGCCACCCTTTGCGCTGCCGTCCAGCTTGGTCACGACCAAGCCGGTGACCTTCGCGGCCGCCAAGAACTGCCGCACTTGATTGACCGCGTTCTGCCCGGTGGTGCCGTCGATGACCATCAGCACTTCATGCGGCGCGCTGGGGTCGATCTTGGCCAAGACGCGGCCGATCTTTGATAGCTCACCCATCAAGCCCTGCTGCGTGTGCAGTCGGCCCGCGGTGTCGGCAATCAGCAAGTCGAGGCCGCGCGCCTTGCAGGTCTGCAGGGCGTCAAAGATGACCGCCGCCGAGTCGGCGTTTTGCCCCTGCGCCACCACCGTAACGTCGTTGCGCTGGCCCCAGGTTTGAAGCTGCTCGACGGCTGCGGCGCGAAAGGTGTCACCGGCAGCCAGCGCCAGCTGCAAACCGTCTTGCCGGTAGCGGTAGGCGAGCTTGCCGATGGTCGTGGTCTTACCCACGCCGTTGACGCCGACCGTCAGCACAACGAAAGGCGCCTTGCTGGCGTCGATCACAAGAGGCTTGGCCACCGGCTGCAGCAGGGCTAAGAGCTGCGAGCGCAGATGCTGCTGAAGTGCCAAAGCATCATTAAATTCGCGCGCCCGCATGCGCCGACGCAGGTCTTCAATCAGGGTTTCGGTGGCCAAGACGCCAACATCGGCACTCAGCAGCACGGTTTCGATTTCGTCGAGCAGGTCGTCGTCGAGCTTGGGGTTCGACGAGAACAGGCCGCGAAGCCCGGTGGCGAATCGACTTTGCCGCAGCTTGCCCCACCAGCCTTCGGTTTCGACTGTGGGTTTTGGCGCGGGCATGGTCGTTGGGGCCGAGACCGGAACCTCCAAGGGCATCGGTGCAGGCGCCGCGATGGGTTCCTGTGTCGCAACGGGCGCGGCGATGGCCTCGAGGATCGCTTCAGGAGTGATCTCCTGCAGCGGTTCGGGCATCGGGAGCGGCGGCGGCGCCGTCGGTTTCTTTTTTAGCCAGTCAAACATCGTCGCTGAGGGGGCGTCTGATCGCGCAAAATGAAGGTCAATCCTAGCATTCGAAGGTCTGTCTCCCCGATGAAGCGACACCAGACACATCCACCGCAGGCCGCTGGCGAAGTGCGGATCATCGGCGGGCACTGGCGAGGCTCAAAGCTGCCAGTGGTGAGCGCCGTGGGTCTTCGCCCCACGGCCGACCGCGTGCGCGAGACCCTGTTCAACTGGCTGCAGTCGGAACTCCCCGGAGCACGCGCACTCGACTTGTTTGCGGGGACAGGGGCTTTGGGCTTTGAAGCAGCCTCCCGCGGAGCTGCGTCGGTGGATTTCGTGGAATCAGACGTCAGCGCGGTGCAGACCCTGCGCGAGGCCGAGCGCCGGCTCAATGCCGATGGCCGTGTTGCGGTGCGTATTCATCGCAGCACGGCCGCAGCCTTTCTCGCCGCAGAGCCGGGGCCGGCAGACCCGTGGACCTTGGTCTTCATCGATCCGCCTTTTGCGGCCGGGCTTTGGAAAGCCACCTTTGACGCGCTATCGCCGCGCTTGGCCGAGCGGGCGCAGATCTATGTGGAAAGCCCCAAAGACGCCGCGCTTTCCGTCCCCGCCGGCTGGTCGCTGCACCGGGAGTTATCGACCCGTGAAACCTGTGCCCGCCTGTATCGGGTAGGCATGGGTTGAGTTGCTACACTCGCGAAGTCCCATCAGCGTGGCCCGGCATGTCGACCCGTCACCGCATCGCTCTCTACCCCGGCACCTTCGATCCGATCACCAATGGCCATGCCGATTTGGTGGCGCGTGCCTCGCCCATCTTTGACCGGGTGATCGTTGGCGTGGCCGGAAGCACGGGCAAAAATCCGGTAATGCCCGTTGAGCAGCGCGAAGCTTTGGCCCGCGAAGCCCTAGCGCATCACGCTAACGTCGAAGTGCGGGCATTCTCTGGTTTGCTGGCTAACTTCGTTCGCGAATGTGGGGCCGGCGTGCTGCTGCGTGGCCTGCGTGCGGTGTCTGATTTCGAATACGAATTTCAGCTCGCGAGCATGAACCGCCATTTGATCCCAGAGGCTGAAACGCTGTTTTTAACGCCGGCCGAGCAGCACAGTTTTATTTCTTCGACCTTGGTGCGCGAGGTCGCCCGATTGGGCGGCGACGTGTCCGGGTTTGTTCCCCCAATGGTGGCGCGCGCCCTTGAGGCCCGCTTTCCTCAGTCTTAAATCCCAACCTTTGTTTCAGGAGACTTGTATGAATCGTTTTTCCCTGCTCGCCGGCGCCGTCGCCGCCACCCTCCTGCTCGCCGGTTGCTCGGGTGAAATGGGCGACTCCAACGACGACGGTAAGCCTGCGGTTGAGGCTGCGGCGATCGTCGCGCCGACCTCGACGGACGATGCGGCGTGGAAGAACTACCTCGGCCAAGTCATCACCCGAAACACCGATGGCATCACCGAGCGCACGTTCAACTACTACCTGCCAGCAGATACCGACCCGGGTGAAGTGGATGGTCCTTTCAGCCGCATGCAGCTGGACGTTCAGATTGCGCTGCAGCGTTCGGTGCTGCCCGGCAACATGCTGAGCTTCAGCTCGCCTAACAGCACGATGATGGCCGACTTGATCGTTACCGCGTTCGAGGACGAAGCCATCCAAGACACTGCGCTGAAAGGCTCGCGCGTGCTCTTCATCGGCCAGTCCAAGGACGAGTCGCGGGTGCGTCAGGCTGCGCTGTCGGTTGGTGCTGACTTCCGCTTCGTTGAAGCCAAGTAAGACGAGTCCCGCATGCGGCGGCGGGCTGCAGCCCGCCTGCCCGCGGAGGCCACGATGGCACTTTTGATTCTTGATACCTGCATCAACTGCGATGTGTGCGCGCCGGCGTGCCCGAACGGGGCGATTTCGCAGGGCGAGGTGATCTATGAGATCGACCCGCCGAAGTGCACCGAGTGCGTCGGGCATTTCGATGAGCCGCAATGCATGGTGGTTTGCCCGGTGGAATGCATCGAGCTAGACCCCGCGCACCCCGAGACCAAGATCGAACTGCAGGTGAAGTTCGAGAACCTGCAGCAGGAGATGGCCTAAATGTCTTTCCGATTGAATCGGCGGTCGACCCGTCGCGCCGCGTTTGCGTTCTTGTTTGTTGCTCTGTGGCTATCGCCGCTGGCGGCTCGCGACGCTGCGCCCGTCCGTCCCGATGGGG
This sequence comes from Lysobacterales bacterium, assembly GCA_038324485.1. Classification (GTDB taxonomy): domain Bacteria; phylum Pseudomonadota; class Gammaproteobacteria; order Xanthomonadales; family Xanthomonadaceae; genus Silanimonas. The sequence goes on along the minus strand of JBBQIA010000042.1, from coordinate 3,708 downwards.
CGGCAATTGCCAGCGCGAATGCTCAGGCGACCGATGCCGGCATGGAAGTACTGCGCAAGGGCGGCAATGCCTTTGACGCGGCGGTGGCGGTGAGTGCCGCACTCGGCTTGGTCGAGCCGGAAAGCTCGGGGATTGGCGGCGGCGGATTCTTCTTGCTGCGTCGGGCCAGCGACGGACGCGTGGTATTTGTGGACGGTCGTGAGCGCGCGCCGCTGGCGGCCACCCGCGACATGTACCTCGACCCGGCCACCGGCGAGCCGCGCCCGCGCCAAACCATCGACGGGCCTCTGGCCGCTGGCATCCCCGGACTGCCGGCGGCGCTGGTGCACGTCTCGAAGCACTACGGTCGACTGCCGCTGGCCGATTCGCTGGCGCCGGCCGTTCGACTGGCCGAGACCGGCTGGATTTTCGGCGAAAAGAATCTGGCCATGATGGGCTGGCGTCAGGCGCAGTTGGCGGCCGACCCCGGGGCGGCGCCTCTGCTGCTGATTGATGGCAAAACGCCGGAGTTGGGAGCGCGCATGCGCAACCCGGATTACGCCGAAGTCTTGAAGCGTCTTGGCAGTGATGGGGTCGACGGCTTCTATCGCGGCGATATCGCCCAGCGGCTGGTGGATGGCGTCCGCGCCGCGGGCGGCATTTGGACGATGGAAGACTTAGCCGAATACCGCGTCGTCGAGCGCGAGCCGCTGACGTTCAAACATCGCGGTAAGACCATTTTCACTGCGCCGCCGCCGTCCTCGGGCGGCATCGCGCTGGCGCAGACGCTGCAAATTTTGGATGGCTACGACTGGGCCCAGCGCAGCGAGCTGGATCGCGTGCACCTGCGGGTTGAGGCGATGCGTCGCGCCTATCGCGACCGTGCCGTATTCCTCGGCGACCCCGATTTCGTTGATGTGCCGGTGGCGCTGCTGACGAACCCGGCCTACGCCGCGGGCCTGCGTGCCGGAATCAATCCGGCGATCGCGACGCCCAGCGCGATGTTGCCGGGCATCACGGCGATTGAGCGTCCGGACACCACGCATTTCTCGATCATCGACGCTGAAGGCAACCTCGCTGCGGTGACGCAGACGGTGAACTTGCCCTACGGCAATGCGATGGTTATTCCGGGCACCGGCTTTCTGCTTAATAACGAGATGGACGATTTCTCGGTGAAGGCCGGCGTGCCTAATGCCTTCGGTCTGGTTGGCGATGACGCTAACGCGATTGCACCGGGCAAGCGTCCGCTGTCGTCGATGACGCCGACCATCGTGATGGGCGAAGGCCAAGTGGCCGTGCTTGGCACGCCCGGCGGCAGCCGCATTATCAGCATGGTCATTCAAGGCGTGATTGCGCTGGATGCTGGTGCCAGTGCGCAAGCCGCGGCCGCCGAGCCGCGCATCCATCATCAGTACTTGCCCGATCAGGTGTCGGTGGAGCCGGGCGCGCTGAGCGATGAACTGCGTGCGGGCCTCGAAGCTCGCGGCCATACGATCAAGGAAGAGCCGCGCACCTGGGGAAACATGCAGGTGGTGGTTTGGCAGTTGGACGACGGTCGCGTTGAGGCGGGTTCTGATCCGCGCTGGAAAAACGTAGGCAAGGGCAGCACGACGGAAGACAGTGCGACGGAGGGAGGCATTTTCCGATGAGCGACATTCGTCTGTGGTCGATCTTGGGCAACTCGCAGCGCCTTGATGGCGGCGCGATGTTTGGCAACGTGCCGCGGGCGATGTGGGAAAAGTGGATTGCCCCGGACGACGAGCACCGCATTCCCTTGGCTTGTCGCGCGCTGCTTGCGAAGGGATTGCACGGCAAGACGGTTTTGTTTGAGACCGGCATCGGTGCTTTTTTCGAGCCGAAGATGCGCGAGCGCTTCGGCATCGTGGAGGCGCGTCACGTGCTGCTGGATTCGCTGGCCGAGGCCGGCGTCGCGCACGAGGACGTTGACGTGGTGGTGCTCTCCCACCTGCACTTTGACCACGCCGGTGGCCTGCTGGCGCCATGGGCTGAAGGCGAAGCCCCGCGCCTGCTGTTTCCGAATGCGCAATTTGTGGTGGGCGCCGCGCACTGGGCGCGAGCCAAGACGCCGCATCCGCGCGACCGCGCTAGCTTTATTCCTGAGCTCTGCGACTTGCTGGAGGCCAGCGGCCGGCTTGAGTTGGTCGAAGGCGACTACTGCAAGGCGCTCGGCGATGCCGTGCGCTTCCACCACAGCGACGGCCACACGCCGGGATTGATGCTGGCCGAGATCATCGGTGCCGAGGGCCGGGGCGGCGTTGTGTTTTGCGCCGATCTGATTCCGGGCCGCCCTTGGGTGCACTTGCCGGTGACCATGGGCTACGACCGTTCGCCGGAAATCTTGATTGACGAGAAGCGCCGCTTTCTTGACGACATGAGGCAGCGCGAGGTTCGTCTGTACTTCACCCACGACCACGGCTGTGCGATGGCTGCCGTGTCTCGCGATGACAAGGGCCGCTTCGGCACTACCGATGCCCAGCCCGAACTGGTCGACGTGCCGCTTGCGGCCTGACCCTCACTGACAAGGATTGAATTTCATGCCCGTTCTGAATCGATTTGCACTGGCCACGATGCTCGCTTTTGGATTGTCGGGCACCGCGTTCGCGGCTGAGTACGGCGCGCCCATGCCCGAAGGGGACGCGATGCCGGTGACCGAACTGCTGCCGCAGGCGGAAGATCACTCTGGCCACGCGATGAAGTTCAGCGGCCGCATCACGCAGGTCTGCCAAGCCAAGGGCTGCTGGGTAATGCTCGAAGCCAATGGCACGGGCATTCGGGTCAAGACTGGGCATAAATTTTTCCTGCCGAAGGATGCCAGCGGCAACGCCGTGGTTCACGGCGAACTTTCGCCGGTGGCCCTGAGCGAAGGCCAAGCGCAGCACTACAACGACGAGAGCGGCGGCGGCGTTTCGGCCGGTCGCGAATGGCAGATTTTGGCGACATCGATCGTCATCGCGCCCTGATTCAATCGAACCCTGATTTGCTGGCTTATCCGGCCCCTAACGACTGACCACCATGCGCTCTGATCCTGTTCTCGCTCGCCGCCGATTTCTTGCCCTGTCTGCCGCCACGGCTGGCGCGGCGGCCTTGGGCCTCTCGCCCTTCGGTCGTCTGCTGGCCCACGCTGGATTGCCGACAGGACGTGTGGCCGGCTTTGGTGCGCTAGCGCCAGCACTCGACGCCACCACGGGCTTGCCGCTGCTGCTGCTGCCCGAGGGCTTTCGTTATCACACGCTGGGCTGGGCCAAGACGCCGATGAGCGACGGTCGGCCCACGCCGACGCATCACGACGGCATGGGCATCGTGCATGCCGATGGCTCACGCCTGACCTTGGTGCGCAATCACGAGTGCCCCGGTTTGGCCGACAGCTTCGCCGATGCGTCGATGACCTACGACCCGGCCACCGACGGCGGCACGACGACGATGGTGTTGGATGCAAGCAGCGGCGAGCTGCTGGAATCGCGCGCCTCACTTTCCGGCACTCTGCGCAACTGCTCTGGCGGCGTACCGCCTTGGAGCAGCTGGCTAAGCTGCGAAGAAAAGGTGCTGGGCCGCGGCCCGGCCATCCTCGGCGAGCGCGCAGTGGATCTGCAGCACGCGCATGGATTCGTGTTCGACGTGCCCTTTAACGGCGGCTCCAGTGCCGAGCCCTTGGTCGCGATGGGTCAGCGCGTGCATGAGGCTGCGGTGGTTCACGCGGCGAGCGGTGAC
>JBBQIA010000041.1:0-10675 GCA_038324485.1 Lysobacterales bacterium | reverse complement strand
GATCTGCTCGGCCAGCGCGCGCAGCGTGGCTTCATTAGCAAGGTTGATGCCCATCGAGTTATTCCGAGGTTCGTGCTGCGAGCGAAAGAGGTCCAGCGGCTGCGGGATGTGCGGGTGCGCCGACAGCGCGTTGTCGCGCACCTTCATCACCGGGTCGGCGACGAGATCGATGGCGCGCACGCGGGCATCGGTGATGCGATTGACGAAGCTGGAGTTGGCGCCGTTTTCGAGCAGGCGGCGCACCAAGTACGGCAGCAAATCTTCGTGCGAGCCCACCGGCGCATACACGCGGCAGGGCACGCCCAAACGGTCGGCTCCGATGACTTCGGCGTAGAGGTCCTCGCCCATGCCATGCAGGCGCTGGTATTCGTAATCGCGTCGTGTGCCGCCTTCATTCGCCATCGCGTGAATCGCGGCGATGGTGTGGGCGTTGTGCGAGGCGAACATCGGATACAGCGCGTCCGTGGCCGCGAACATGCGTCGAGCGCAGGCCAAAAAACTGAGGTCGGTGTTCACCTTTCGGGTGAACACGGGGTAGCCCGAAAGCCCATCCACCTGCGCTTTCTTAATTTCCGAATCCCAGTACGCGCCTTTGACCAAGCGCATCGGCAGGCGTCGGCCCACGCGGCGCGCCAAAGCGGCCAGTTCATCAATTACGAAGGGCGCGCGCTTTTGATAAGCCTGCACAGCAAGCCCATAGCCCTCCCAGCCTTCGAGGCTTGGATCGGCGAACACGTGGCCAATCACGTCCATCGACAGCTCAAGGCGCTCGGACTCCTCGGCGTCAATGGTGAAGCCAATACGATGCGCACGTGCCAGCTGCGCCAGCTCCAGCACCAAGGGCGCCAATTCGGCCATGACGCGGGCACGCTTACCCAACTCATAGCGAGGGTGCAGGGCGGAGAGCTTCACCGAGATGCTCGGCGCCGAAAACACCGCATTGGGTTCCGCGGCGCGCTTGCCGGCCACCGACTGATAAGACGCCCCGATGGCGCTGATGGCGTCTCGATAGGCCTGCGCGTAGCGCTTGGCGTCGGCGGTGGTCAGCGCGCCTTCGCCCAGCATGTCGAAGCTGTAGCGATAGCGGGCGTTCTCGCCTTTCTGGCTGCGCTCAAGCGCTTCGCGGATGGTGCGGCCCATCACGAACTGATGGCCCATGATCTTCATGGCTTGCCGAACGGCCAAACGAATCACCGGCTCGCCGGTGCGCGCAATCAAACGGCGAAAAGCGCTACCCGCATCACGTCGTGTGTCGTCACCCAAGCCCACCACGCGGCCCGTCAGCATCAGCCCCCAAGTCGAGGCGTTCACCAGCATTGAACTGGATCCGCCGAGGTGCTTCTCCCACGCGGCTTCGCCCAGCTTGTCGCGGATAAGTTTGTCGGCGGTCAGCGGGTCGGGCACGCGCAGCAGGGCTTCGGCCACGCACATCAGCAGCACGCCTTCCTCCGAACTCAGGTCGTACTGACGCATAAAGGCCTGCACGAGCTCGGGGTCGGCAGCGCGAATGCGCGTGCGCTCAACCAAGGCTTCGGCGGTGGCCTGCACGCGAGCCTGCACGTCCTCGGGCAGGGTGGCGGCCTCGACCAATTCACCCAAATGCTCGGATTCGTCCCGGGCGAAGGCCGCGGTGACACGTTCACGCAGCGGCGATGACGTCAGGCCGGTCAGTTCAGGGCTCAGGATCGGCTTCACGCGGGGCACCAATGGCAGGGCGGTTTAAAGCCGCGAGTGTGCCCGGCGTCACGAGCCGCCGTAACCCCCTCGCCGGGCGTGAAGAGTCTTCACTCACTTTGTCTTGCTTGCTCCCCCAGAGGCGCGGGTCGTAAACTGCACGACCTTGCCGCAGGTCGCGCCACAGGCAACATGATTGATGAACTGCCGCCATCGGCTCCAGGCTCCGAGGCGCAGCTTGTGCTGCGTCCCCGTCGGGTACTGACGCCGCGGCAATTCGTCGTCTTGTTTGCCGTGATCGCTTTCCCGGTGGCCGTGGTGTCGGGATACAGCTTCGCGATGGGCAATGCATTCGCCCTGTGGTTCGCCTTGCTCGACCTCGTCATTGTTGCTGTGGCCTTACGCTGGGTGTGGCGGTCTGGAGACCGCTACGAACGAATTTTGCTGGGAGAGTCGCTACTGGAAGTGCGGCGCTCCCCGGACGATTCCGCGGTGTTTGCAGCGCATCCCTACTGGATACGTTTAAGCACCGCTGGAGATCGCGAGGCGCCGGACCATCTGCGACTGCTTTCGCAGGGGATCGACGTCGAAATTGGTAGTTTCCTTCCGCCCTGCGAGCGTGCTGAGCTCGCGAAGCGACTGCGTTGGGTGCTGACATCGGCTTCGGGCCGAACGGCATCAACAGAACATTGAGGTGAGGTCATCGGCATGAAGAAGTTGCGACCCCTGCACGCGATCACTGGCCTACTGGCTGGTCTTGGCGCTACGTTTGCTGCGGCAGCCGAGAAGGCCGTGCCTTGGCAGCTCAACATGACGCCCGGAGTTACGGTCACGGCTGAGCGTGCCTACGAGATGCACATGATCATGCTGTGGATCTGCGTAGTGATCGGCGTCATCGTGTTTGGCGCAATGGCCTACTCCATTGTGAAGTTCCGCAAGTCGAAAGGCGCGGTGGCCGACAAAACCTTCGTGCACAGCACGAAGCTTGAAATCATCTGGACGGCCGTTCCGACCCTGATCCTGGTGGTGATGGCCTATCCGGCGACGGTGAAGGTGATTGACGCCTACAAGACCGAAGGTCACGAGATGACGGTGAAGATCGTCGGCCAGCAGTGGCTGTGGTCTTACGAGTACGTGGGCGAGGGCGTGCAGTTCACCAGCCGCCTTGATCGCGAGTCGGACCGTCTGCGCCAGAGCGGCGCGGTGATCGACTCGAACAATCCCAACTATCTGCTCGAGGTCGACAAGCCACTGGTGCTGCCGATCGACACCAAGATTCGCTTCATTCTGACCGCCGACGACGTCATCCACGCATGGTGGGTGCCGGCCTTGGGCTGGAAGAGCGACGCCATCCCCGGGATCATCAACGAGCAGTGGACGGAGATCCGCGAGCCCGGTATCTATCGTGGCCAATGCGCCGAGCTGTGCGGCAAAGACCACGGCTTTATGCCGATCGTCGTCGAGGCCGTCCCGAAAGCAGAATTCCAGGCCCGTCTTGCCGCGATGAAGTCGGCAAACGATACCGCGGCCCGCACCGCTTCCGCCGTTCCGGCTTCTGCCGGTCCGCAGGGTTGAGTTAGAGAGGTTTTCCCATGGCAACGACGCACGCTGATACGCACCACGACGACCACGGTCACAAGCAGAGCTTTTACGAGCGCTGGTTCTTGTCGACCAATCACAAAGACATCGGCACGCTGTATCTGATTTTCTCGCTGGTGATGTTCTTTGTCGGCGGATCGATGGCCCTCGTCATCCGCGCCGAGCTGTTCCAGCCCGGCTTGCAGTTGGTCGATCCGGCCTTCTTCAATCAGATGACCACGATGCACGCACTGGTCATGATCTTCGGTGCGGTGATGCCGGCTTTCGTCGGCTTAGCCAACTGGATGATCCAGCTGATGGTCGGCGCGCCCGACATGGCGCTGCCGCGAATGAACAACTGGTCATTCTGGATCATGCCATTCGCCTTCACCCTGTTGCTGATGCCGCTGGCCTTGCAGGCCTTTGGTATTGGTTCGGGCAGTCCCGCAGGCGGCTGGACGCTGTATCCGCCGCTTTCGCTGCAGGGCGGGTCGAGCGTCGCGTTCACCATTTTCGCGATCCACTTGATGGGCATTAGCTCAATCATGGGTGCGATCAACATCATCGCCACCATCCTCAACATGCGTGCCCCGGGCATGGACCTGTTGAAGATGCCGATCTTCGTCTGGACTTGGCTGATCACCGCCTTCCTGCTGATCGCAGTGATGCCGGTGTTGGCGGGTGCGGTGACGATGTTGCTGACCGACAAGTTCTTCGGCACGGCGTTCTTTAACGCGGCCGGCGGCGGCGACCCGGTGCTGTACCAGCACGTGTTCTGGTTCTTCGGGCACCCCGAGGTCTACATCATGATCCTGCCGGCCTTCGGCATCGTGTCGGAAATCATCCCGACCTTTGCGCGCAAGCCGCTGTTTGGCTATCAGGCCATGGTGTATGCCACCGCCTCGATCGCCTTCCTGTCTTTCATCGTGTGGGCCCACCACATGTTCACCGTCGGCATGCCGCTCGGTGCTGAGCTGTACTTCATGTACGCGACGATGCTGATCGCCATCCCGACCGGCGTGAAAGTCTTCAACTGGGTCACGACGATGTGGCGCGGCTCGATGACTTTCGAAACACCGATGCTGTTTGCGCTCGGCTTCGTGGTGATGTTCACGATCGGCGGCTTCTCGGGCTTGATGCTCGCGATGGTGCCGGCCGACTACCAGTATCACGACACCTACTTCGTGGTGGCGCACTTCCACTACGTGCTGGTGACCGGTGCGGTCTTCGGAATCATGGCTGGCGTCTACTACTGGCTGCCGAAGTGGACCGGCCACATGTACAACGAGACGCTCGGTAAGTGGCACTTCTGGGGCAGCACGATCTTCGTGAACCTGCTGTTCTTCCCGCAGCACTTCCTGGGTCTGGCCGGCATGCCGCGCCGCATTCCTGACTACAACGTGGCGTTTGCCGACTTCAACATGTGGTCGTCGGTGGGTGGCTTCGGGTTCGGTTTCATGCAGCTGCTATTCGTCTACATCGTTTGGAGCTGCGCTCGCGGCGGCGTGAAGGCCGAAGCGCGTTCGTGGGAAGGCGCGCGTGGCCTCGAGTGGACCGTTCCGTCGCCGGCCCCGCACCACACGTTCACCAAGCCGCCCGTCCTGCGCGATGAAGACCTCGCGCACGGCGACGTCTCGCACTAAGCCACCAGAGTCCCTGACGTGAACACGCCTCGCGAACCGCAGCCTCCCAGCCCCGACCGTCGCTCTAAGGCGCGACGGACGGCGTGGATCTTGGGTGCGGTCGCGGCGGCCGTGTACGTTTACGCTATGGTGATGGTTGTAAAGGAAGCCGCATGAGTGACAACGCCGCCACCGCCCGCCGTATTGCTTTGATCTCGCTGGCCTGTTTCGGCGCGGCCTTCGCGATGGTGCCGCTGTATGAAATCGCCTGCGAGAAAGTCTTCGGCATCAAGCTGGAAGACACCGCTGCAGGCGAACACCGCGTCGTCGGCATGGCCGTTGACCCGAACCGCACCGTGCGAATCGAGTTCGACGGCACGGTGAATTCGAAGCTGCCTTGGACCTTTCAGCCCGAAGTCCTGTCGATGGATGTGGTGCCGGGTCAGGCCTACGAAATGAACTATGTCGCCGGTAATCGCGACGTGCTTCCCGTCGTCGGCAACGCCGCCCCTTCGGTGGCCCCGGTCGTGGCAGCGGGCTACTTCGTCAAGACTGAGTGCTTTTGCTTCACCGAGCAGCTGCTGGCTGCCGGCGAGCAAAAGCCGATGCCAGTGCGCTTCATTGTTGACCCGGCGCTGCCACCGGAAGTGCGCACGATCACGCTGTCCTACACCTTCTTCAAGAACGACGCGGCAACGGCGCGCGCGGTTACGACACCGGCAGTGCTTGCATCGGCCCCCGTCTTCGCGCCACGCTGACACCACTTTCACGCTTCACCCCAGGGGATTTCATGGCTACTGCCCACCACGACGCCGACGTCTATTACATCCCGCACCACAGTAAGTGGCCCTTCTTTGGGTCGATTTCGCTGTTTGTGCTGATGATCGGCTTGATTAACTGGTTCAACGGCAGCGACACGGCCTTTTGGATCTTTGTGGTCGGCATGACGATGATGGCGGTGACGCTGTTCGGCTGGTTCGGCGACGTCATCCGCGAGTCGGAATCCGGCTTCTATAACGGACAGGTGGACGTGTCGTTCCGACAGGGAATGATCTGGTTCATCTTTTCGGAAGTGATGTTCTTCGCCGCCTTCTTTGGCGCCTTGTTCTACGTTCGCCATTTCTCGCTTCCCTGGATTTCAGGCGAGGGCCACGGCGCATTGGCGAACGAATTCCTCTGGAACGGATACTTGGCCGGCTGGCCGGCCAACGGCCCGGCAAATCTGGGCGGCGTGTTCGAGACCATCCCGGCCTTTGGTCTGCCGCTCGTCAACACGATGATCTTGCTGACCTCGGGCCTGACCCTGACGATCGCGCATCACGCGATGGTTGCCGGCGAGCGCAGTAAGGTGCTGTTCTGGCTGGGCACCACCATCGCCTTGGGTCTGTGCTTCTTTGGCGTGCAGGCTTACGAATACGGCCACGCGTGGAATGACCTTAACCTGCGCATGTCTTCGGGCATCTACGGCGCCACCTTCTACATGCTGACGGGCTTTCACGGCCTGCACGTCTTCCTCGGTACGCTCATGTTGACCGTGGTGTGGTTCCGCGTGCTGAAGGGTCATTTCACCGCCGAGAAGCACTTCGGCTTTGAAGCCGTGGCGTGGTACTGGCACTTCGTGGACGTGGTCTGGCTGGGCCTGTTCCTGTTCGTCTACGTGCTCTGACCTTTCTCGTCGGCAGCAACGAACAAGGCCGGCGCTTGCCGGCCTTGTCGTCTCTGATCGCGGTGCCCTGAGGCGCTCGCGGCGCTGCGGCCCTTACGGGCGGACGCCGTGGAACTGCCACCAGCCCATGTAGTGGCCTAGGCCCATGATCGCGAGCAGTGCGATGGATAGGCCGATGCGCCAGGTTAGGGCGCGAACCATCTGCCCGTCTGCTTTGGGCTTCGAGACCATGTGGAACAGCGCGGTAAAAAGGTTCCAAACGATGACGGCAAGAAAAGCGACAACCAGCAGTTTTTCCACGACGGTGCCTGATTTGCAGAGGTGCGCAGAATTATCCGCGCCCGGTCGGTGCGTGGAGTGAAGCCGACCCTTGTCCGCGTCGTCCTTTGGGCTATGGCCGTGATCTGCGTGGCGGTGTTTTTGCGCGCCGGCTTTTGGCAGCTGGGGCGCGCCGTCGATAAAGAGGCCCAACTGGCGGCTGCCGATGCGGTGCTGTCGACGCGGCAGCCCGTGCCGCTGGCCCAAGCCCTGAGCGCCATGCCGGCATGGGTGGCCGTCGAGGGCCAGTTCCTGCCGATCCCCGCCGTGCGCTTAGACAACCAGCGTCGCGGTGCTGATGTAGGCGTGCAGGTGTATCGCGCGTTCCGCACGGACGGCGGCGATGTGGTCTGGGTCGATCTTGGCTGGCGCCGGCTTCCTGCAGATCGACAAGTGCCCGACGAAGGCCCCCTGGATGGCGAATCGCAGGCGCTGAGCGGCCTGCTGGTGCCACCGCCTTCAGCTGGCTTGGCCATCGGCCCGGCTGCCACCCCGCTGGCCGATGGCGGACGCTTGGCGCTTCGACTTGAGCCCGCCGTGCTGCGTGATGCCGCGAGCGCCACCGCAGCCACGATTACGACCGCAAGCGTGATCGACGCAGCCGTGTTGCGGCTCGACCCGACATTAGCTCTCGGATACGAACGCGATCTCGACCTGCTAACGAATACCCTGTCGCCTGAGAAACACCGCGGCTATGCCCTGCAGTGGTTCGGCTTCGCGGCTGGCCTCTTGCTGCTCTCCCTCTTCCTTCAGTTTCGCCGACGCCCATGACTCCCCTAATTCGCTCTCGCGCGACCCTTTTACTGGTCGCCGCTCTGTTTTTTACTTCCTTTGGCGTGGCGGTTGCGCTGATCTATTCGGGCTGGAAGCCGACGGCCATGCGCAATGCCGGCGAGCTTTACGCCGCACCCGTCGCGTTAGGCGTTCTAGGGCTGCAGAAAGCCGATGGCACTGTCTACCCAGAATGGGAGCCCGATCGCCGCATGTGGCGCGTGGTGGTGATGCCGCCGACCGACTGCGGTCAGCCCTGTCTGAAGCTCACCGATGACCTCTATCGCGTTTGGATCGCCGAAGGCCGGCGCGCCGACCGCGTGCAAATGCTTTGGTTCGGCGACGTGCCCGAGCAAGCCCCCGAATACCGGGCCTTCCTGCCCATGATGGCCTCACCGGCCCTGCGTGCCACACTGCCTGCTTCGCATGTGGAAGGCAGTCTTGCGGTGTATTTGATCGACCCCAACGGCTTTTTGATCATGGGTTACGCGCCGGGATTTGATCCCACCGGACTGCGCAAAGACCTGGCCCGACTGCTAAAGGTGACCGAATGACTCCGGCGCGGCACTTTCACCGCATCGCTTGGATTGCGGTGCTGCTGGCTTTCGCGGTGATCTTTTTGGGTGGCTTCACGCGCTTGAATAACGCCGGCCTGAGCTGTCCCGATTGGCCGACCTGCTACGGCCGCGCGACTTGGCCCAGCAGCGAAGCCGACATCGCTCACGCCAACGCTAATTTCGAGCGCGCGGTGGAGGTGGGCAAAGCCATCTATGAGCAAGTGCATCGGCACCTCGCCGCCTCGCTCGGAGTCTTGGTTTTGGTGCTGGCGGTGCTTGCTGCGCGTCGCCGTCCGCAGGGCTTGCTGACCGTTTTTGGCGGCACGGCACTCGTGGTGGCCGCCATCTTTGCCTACATCAAAGTCGATCACACCGTGGCCTTGGCGCTGGCCGCAGCAGGGCAGGTGGTGTGGCTCTCGGGCTGGCTGCGCTGGGCCGATGGCGTGACGCGGTTGTCGATCGGCTTGCTCATGCTGGTCACCTTCCAAGCGCTTTTGGGCATGTGGACGGTGATTTGGCTGGTCAAGCCGGTGATCGTGATGAGTCATCTGATGGGCGGGCTGACGACGTTTGCTTTGTTGTCGGTGCTGGCTTGGTCGACCACGCCGAACGCGATTCGCGTGCACGTCGACGCACCGCGCTTGCGGCTCTGGCTGTGGATCGGCCTGATCCTCTTGGCTGCGCAGATTGCTTTGGGTGGCTGGGTGGCTTCGAACTACGCGGCCTTGGCCTGCGGTTTGGATTTCCCCAAGTGCAAAGGCGTCTGGTGGCCGAACACGGATTTCTCGGAAGGCTTCGTGCTTTGGCGCGGCATCGGCGTGGACTACGAAGGCGGCGTGCTTGATGCCGCGGCGCGGGCCTCGATTCAGCTGACGCATCGCATCGGCGCCGTAATCGTCAGCGCGTATTTCTTGCTGCTGGGGTTCCGCTTGGCTTTCGCACCCGGCTTCCGCACCTGGGGCATCAGCCTGCTGGTGCTGCTGGTGGCGCAGGTAGCCTTGGGCATCGCGAACGTGGTGATGGGTCTGCCGCTTTACGTTGCGACGGCGCACCTGCTGGTCGCCGTTCTGATGCTGTTCACCGTGGTCACCCTGCTGGCGCGCTTACGCTCGCCGGGGGCGTAGGCGCATGGCATTGAACGCGGCGCAGTACTGGGAGCTGACCAAGCCGCGCGTTGTGGCGCTCATCGTATTCACCGCGGTGATCGGCATGTTTTTGGCCACGCCGGAATTCCCCGGCTGGCGCGCACTGATCTTGGGCAGCCTCGGCATTTGGCTGGCGGCGGCTTCGGCGGCGGCGATCAACCACCTCCTGGATCAGCGCATTGACGCGCTGATGGCGCGCACTGCGCATCGACCGCTGCCCATGGGCTCCCTGACGCCAGCGCAGGTTCTAGGCTTCGCGGTGGCGCTGGGCGCGCTGTCGATGCTGATTCTCGCGGTCTGGGTGAATCCGCTGACGGCGGGACTCACGTTCGCGTCCTTGATCGGCTACGCGATCATCTACACCGGCTATTTGAAGCGCGCGACGCCGCAAAACATCGTCATCGGCGGCTTGGCCGGCGCGGCGCCCCCCTTGCTGGGCTGGGCAGCGGTGAAAGGCTGGCCGGAAGGCGCGCCGTTCGCGTCGCTCTTCGAAGCGCCGCTCGACTATCACCATGCGCTGCTGCTGGTGTTGATCATCTTCGTGTGGACGCCGCCGCATTTCTGGGCCTTGGCCATCTTTCGCCGCGACGACTACGCCCGCGCCATGATCCCGATGCTGCCGGTGACGCACGGCGTCGTTTACACGCGCTGGCAGATTTTGTTCTACACCCTGCTGCTGCTGGCCGCGACGGTCCTGCCCTACGCCACGGGCATGAGCGGCCTGTTCTATCTGGGTGGCGCGCTGGTCTTGGGCGGCGTGTTTTTGGCCTACGCCATTCGGCTGTTTTCCTCCACCGACCCGATGTACCCGATGCGGATGTTCAATTACTCGATCGTGTACCTGATGGTGCTGTTTGCCTTCCTGTTGGCCGACCACTACTTGGTGGAAGCACCGACCGTCGAGGATACGGCGGCCGGTTTCAGTCTGGAGCGGGTGGGCTAATCATTGCGACGGGCGACATGGTCGCCCGCCTTGGCCGAGCCCTTATTCCGCCAACAAATGCTTCTGCCAGAACGTCATGGTCGCGGCATTGAACCAATCGGCGTTCGACTTCTTCGCAAAGCCGTGGCCTTCGTCCTTGTAGACGAGGTACCACACGTCGCGACCATTGCTGCGCACTGCTTTCACGATCTGGTCGGCTTCCGACAGCGGCACGCGCGGGTCGTTGGCGCCTTGGGCGACGAACAGCGGTGAGGTGATCTTCGCGGCGTTGTTCAAGGGCGCGATCTGGTCCATGAAGGCGCGCATGGCGGGGTCGCGCTCGTCGCCGTACTCCACGCGACGCAGGTCGCGGCGATAGCTCTCGGTATTTTCCAAAAACGTGGCGAAGTGGCTGATGCCGA
>JBBQIA010000040.1:0-10716 GCA_038324485.1 Lysobacterales bacterium | reverse complement strand
TGATGCGCGTTGCGCCAGAACGATTCGAGCCGTCCAGCGACCAGCCGCCGCTGGTCATCAGCGGCCTGCGGGTTGACGGACTAACCCATCACCCCGCTTCGCTTCGTCAAGGCTTGGTTCTGGCGCCGGATACGCGCAGCTTTGGCCTTGAGTTTGCGGCGCTGGAATTTGCTGATCCGCAACGCGTTCGATACCGGTATCGCCTGCAGGGCTACGACCGCGACTGGCTTCCCAGCGACGCGAGCTTCCGTAGCCCGAGCTACAGCGAATTGCCGCCCGGTCAGTACGTCTTTGAAGCGCAGGCAACGAATCGCAGCGGCATCTGGAGCCCCCACACCCTGAGCGTTCCCGTTGTTGTGCAGCCGATGTGGTGGCAGGCCGCATGGGTGCCTTGGGCGCTGGGATTGATGTTCCTTACGACCTTGTGGGCATGGGGACGCTGGCGCACCGCCATTCTTCGGCAGCGGCAGTCAAGGCTTGAAGACATCGTTGCCGCACGCACGGCGGAACTCCGCCAAGTCAGCCTGACCGATCCCTTGACCGGGCTTCGTAACCGTCGCTACCTGACTCAGCGTATCGACGAAGACCTGCACATCGCGCAGCGCTTGTACCTGCAAAAACCCCGCCGAGACGACGCCGATGTACTGGTGTTTCTCATCGATCTTGATCACTTCAAAACGGTCAACGATCGCTACGGTCACGCGGCCGGAGACGCCGTGTTGGTGCAGACCGCCACCCTATTGCGACGAGTGTTTCGCGATAGCGACACTTTGGTGCGCTGGGGCGGCGAGGAGTTCTTGGTGCTGGCACGCGCCAGCAATCGACACCGCGCCGCCGATCTCGCCGAGCGACTGCGCGAAGCATTGAGCGACACCCCCCTGTCACTGCCCACGCCCAGCGGCGGCAGCGTCTCGGTGACCGCGTCGATCGGCTTCGTGGCCTATCCACCTGACCCCGATCAGCCCGCAGCGTGGTCCTGGGACGCTGTGCTGCAGCTGGCCGATGCCACGCTCTATGCGGCCAAGGCGGCAGGCCGCAACGGGTGGGTTGGTGTGGTGGCCAGCGACGGCAGCATCGCGCAAACCGGCAGCGCAGAAACGTGGCTGGCGCATTCGCAGACGCGCACGGAGCGGTCCGGCCCCAAGGGCTAAGCTTCGCCGTCGCCGTCGCGCTCGATGCCGTACTTGCGCAGGCGCTCGACCAAGGTCGTGCGGCGCATTTGCAGCAGGGTGGCCGCATGGGCCACAACGCCTTCGGCGCGGTCCAGCGCCTGACGCAGCAGGGCCGACTCGATGGCCGCGATGTGTTCTTTCAGGTCGAGCCCCTCTTCGGGCAGCTCGTCCAAGGCTGGGGCGGCCGGCGTGCCGAACAAGGCCGCGCGCTCGGCAGCAAGCTCTTCGGCCTCGGACAGCACTGGTGCAGCCCGGCGTGGCGCCGACGCAGCAGCAGCAGCGGATGTACCAACATTCGCGGAGGATTCGGCGACGTCGTCCGTGGTCGCGGCATTGACCGACGCCGATGAGGACGAGACCACGCGCCCTTCCGCCACGCCGGCGTCCCACACCGCGCGATAGCGCTGCGGCAGGTCGGCGGCGCTCACGGTGGTATTGGGATGCAGCACGGCCAGACGTTCAATTAAGTTGTGCAGCTCCCGCACGTTTCCGGGCCAGGCGTAAGCGCCCAAGGCGGCCATCGCGTCCTCGCTCAAACGCACGTCGCCGCGACCGTCTTCCGAGAGACGCGTGCTGATGGCCTGCACCAGATCGGGCAGGTCGTCGACGCGCTCGCGCAGGGCGGGCATCTCGATCGGGAACACGTTAAGTCGGTAATACAGGTCTTCGCGAAAACCCCCGCGCGCGATTTGATCTTCGAGATTGCGATGCGTGGCAGCAATGACGCGCACATTGCACTTCAGGGTTTGCGTACCGCCGACCCGCTCGAAGTTGCGCTCCTGCAGCACGCGCAGCAGCTTCACCTGCATGGGGAGGGGCATGTCGCCGATTTCATCAAGCAGCAAAGTGCCGCCTTCAGCCATTTCGAAGCGCCCCTTGCGCGCATTGAGCGCGCCGGTAAAGGCGCCTTTCTCGTGGCCGAACAGTTCGCTTTCCAGCAGCTCGGCCGGCACGGCCCCGCAGTTCAGGGCCACGAAAGGACCCTTCGCACGCGCGGAAGCCGCATGCAGCGCGCGTGCAGCGACTTCTTTACCGGTGCCGCTTTCGCCAAGAATTAATACGGTGGTGTCGAAGGGCGCGACCTGCTCAATCATCCGACGCAGTCGGCGCACGCCGTCGCTGCGACCTTCCGGACCACTCCGTTCGTTGTCGCTCGTTTCGCTGCGCAAAGCCTGCAGGCTGGCGCGACGCAAATGGCCTTCCAATTGCGGATGACGAAGCGGCCAGTCGAGCGTCCACACCTGTTCGGGATGGACGCCCAGCTGTTCGACCAAGCTGTGCAGGGCCGGCAGCACAAGAAGCGGCGGATGCAGGGGCGCCTTCGACAGCCAGCCGCCGAAACCGCGGAAATCCTCAAGATCTTCAACGCCGCCGACGACAATCGCCAACCAATCGCGCGACTTCACTCGCGCTAAATCGAGTTCGTCTACGGCACCAATGCGCTTTGGTGTGAAGTCGAGGAAGTCGAGCAGCGCGCACAAACGGTCCGCGCGTGCGTCGTCCGCTTCGATCACCAAAATGCGTGATTCGCTCATGCGTCGCGGGCGGTCTGACGCTGTTCGATCACGGGCAGCAGTTCGGCGATGTAGTTGAGCTTGCTGATGAAGGCGTCGGCACCGGCGCGCTGGGCGTGCTCGCGGTGTTCCGCGTCATCGAAGTGCGAGGCAATCACCACGAAAGGCGGCTGGTCCTGCGCCTTGATCAATCGCGTGGCCTGCAGGCCGCCCATCTCGGGCATGGCCAAATCAAGCACGACGAGGTCGGGCTTCAGAGCGTCGGCCTGCGCTACGGCCTCGATGCCATTGCTGGCCCGCCCGATGATCTGGACAGCATCAACGCGACGCAGATGACGCTCGGCCGCGTTGAGAAACGCGTCGTGGTCATCCACAAGAAGCAGTCGAATTACGGGGCTGGCCATGTGCTCAAGGCGCTCTCGGTGCGTGTCGGTTAAGCGGCGCGGGCCGCATGGCCCCGCTGCCTTGCCGGCGGGATGTTCAGCTGCTCACGATACTTGGCGACGGTGCGGCGGGCCACCTGTACGCCGCGACGGGCCAAAAGGGCGACCAGCACGTCGTCGGCCAGCGGCATGGCCGGCAGTTCGGCGTCGATCAGGCGCTTGACCAGCGCTTTCACCGCGACGCCGGCAATGGCGCTGCCTTCCAAACGCACGCCGAAGAAGCGCTTCAGCTCGAACAGGCCGCGCGGCGTCTGCAAATACTTGCCGGTGGTGATGCGCGAGACGGTGCTCTCGTGCACGCCCACGTCGGCGGCGATGTCTTTCAGCGTGAGCGGCAGCATGGCTTCCTCGCCGCGCAGCATGAAGGCCTGCTGGCGGCTGACCACGGCCCGCGCCACCTTGATGAGCGTGTCATGGCGCTGCGCAATGCCGCGCGCCAGCCAGCGGGCTTCGTTCATCAGTGACTTCAGCTGCTGAACGACGGGGCTGTCACCGGCTTCGCTCAACGCGCTTTCGTATTCGTTCGCCACGCGCACCCGCGGCGCGGCCTGCGGGTTCAGCGCCACATGCCAGCGGCCATCGGCCAGCCACGCCACCACGTCCGGCAGCACGTGCACTTGCTCTTCGGCCAGCAGCGGCTCCCCGGGCTTGGGGTTCAGCGATTGAATCAGGCGTGCGGCGAGGCGCAGCGCGTCCATCGGTGCGGCATGGCGCTCGGCCAGCGCCGGCCAGTCGCGCTTGCCGAGCAGGTCAAGGCTACCGTCGATCATGGCGCGGGCCAGCGCCACGCCTTCGTCGGCCACCGGCAGGTCATGGATTTGAGCCAGCAGGCATTCGCGCAAGTCGACCGCGGCGAGACCGGCGGGCGAGCCGTGCAGCAAGCGCTGGCGAATGGCTTCGGCGCGGCCCGGACGCAGGCGCAGCGCCTTGCTGATTTCAGCGTCGAACACATCGCGCGAGCCCTGCAGATACCCGCTGTCGGCCGTGCGCTCTAGCCATGCGGCGGCAATGGCCATGTCGGCCGGCTTCAGCTCCATCGCCAAGCCTTCCAACATGCGCAGCGCAGGATCGGTGCTGACCGGCGAGGCAATGCGCGCCATGCGGTCTTCGGCCTCACTCGGGTCGAAACCACTGGAGGCCGTGGCGTAGGAGGGAAAATCCGGCAGCTCGTCATAAGCCGCTGCCTCTTGCGAGGCGCGCTCGGCCGGCGCGAAGTCGGGATCGCCCTCGCCCTCGTCTTCCTCGCGCTCGAGCATCGGGTTCACGGCAAGCGCCTGCGTCAGCTCCTGCTCCAGTTCGACGCTGGTCAGCCCCAGTAGTCGGATGGACTGCAGCACTTGGGCGTTGAGGCCCTGCGACTGGGTTTGGGTGGCGGCGAGACGGTTCTTCATGAGGGCACTTCCGGAGAGGTGCCGAAGCGGGATGCAAGGGGCGTGCCAATGGGGGGTGACGGGTTTACGGCGGCTAGTCGGCGCGCTCGCACACCGCATAAATGCTGGCGCACAGATCGGGGTACTTCATGCCGAGGGAGTAGCAGCCATCCAAATAGGCCTCGTCGATGACGCCGAGTTCCAAAGCACGATCAAACTGAAAGTTGGCCAGTGGCTTGAACATCACCCCGCCGCGTGACAACACGGAGAACCCCGCGTCGCGCAGGTCACGCTCGAGCGTGTCCATGCTGTAGGTGCAGCGATGCCCGTGCGCGCGCTCGGCGTCGGTCACCGCTTCATGGTGCGAGATCAAGCCCATCTGCACCGCAATTTGTCGCGACGCAGCCTGGGCGTTTGGCACGACGCAGAAGAAGCGCCCCCCCGGCGCCAGAGCAGCCCGTAGCGCCGTCAGTGCCGGCCCGGGCGGGTCAATGTGCTCCAAGGTATGGACAAGGAAAATCGACTGATAGCGCGGAGTTAGTGCCGCCTCCTCGACGAGTCCATGGACGAAACGAACGCGTTCAGCAACGTTCGCTTTGGCGCGAGCGATCAATTCTGCGGACGCCTCAACAACGGTGAGATCAGCAAAGACCTCGGCAAGTGACGCCGTCGACGCGCCGTCAAAGCACCCCACCTCTAACGTTGGTCCGTCGCGAAAGAACGGCAAGAGGCTGCGCATCATGTAGCGACGCACCACCTCATCGAAGCCATAGGCGTACTTCCGCCCAGCATTGTCTTGAAACTCTTGATCGTGATTTCGCATGCGCCGCTCAGCCTTGGTCAGAGTGATAGAAGCGCCGCTCGGGCGGCTGGTACCAATCGTCGTGACTCGCCGGAATACGTGATCGAAAACCGAGCACTTCGCGCACCCGCGGGTCTTCACTGAAGGCCTCTCCGACCAGCTGCGGGTAGTCCATTTGCGGCTTCATGAAGGGCCGCGTGTAAGTCAGCGTCAACGCCCGCCGCGGCTCACCATTGTGATTTGGCGACGCGGCATGCCAAAGATTCGAATCGAACATCAGCACGGTTCCCGCAGGGCCAATACTCGACACCGCGTGCTGCGCCAAATAGGGCTCATCGGGCCGCTCGGCAAGCCGATGCGACCCGGGCAGTACGCGCGTCGCGCCGTTATCGATGCTGAAATCATCGACCATCACCAACACGTTCACCATCAGTCGAAACTCACCGGCGAACGTGCGCACATCGCGGTGAAAGCGATGAGCGTGGGCGTAGTCGGTAGCCGGTCCATCGACGTGCTTGATGGCCCCGAAGGAATTCAGAATGTAGGGTCCGGCGAAGTGCTCTCGCAGCTCGGCGTCGAGCGGCAGGCGGCGCATCAGGGCCGCCATGGCGTCCTCTTGCCCCAACACGTGGTGGGCGGCGCCGCGCATTACGGCACCTAAGCTATTTCGCTGACGCAGGGCATCGGCACGCTGCATCCACGCGTCAAGATCGTGGCGCAGCGGAGTTAGAAAGGCCGGCTCGAAGACCTGCGGGATCACCGCATATCCGGCTCGGGCGAGGTCGAGTGCAGCCGCCGAAGGCGCACTCACTCGGCGCTCCAATACCCGTCGCGCTCGGCCAATTCGCGATAGGCCGTGGCCCTCACCCCGACAATGATCTTGTCCCAGCGACGGCCCTCGCGAAAATACCAACCGCGCTTGCGACCCTGCACTTCCCAGCCGCACCGCTCGACATAGACCTTCAGCGAAGGCGCGTTGTGCTCGATCATGTCGCCATCCAGGTGCTCAAGCCCAAGCTCGTCGAAGGCGTAGCGCATCAGCGCCATGATGGTGTCGCGACCGAGGCCACGCTGCTGATGCTGCCGCTTGCCCAGCATCATGCCGTGGAAGGCCGTGCGGTTCTTCCAGTCGATGTTCACTAGATTGGCCATGCCCACCAGTCCCGTCCCAGGAAGGTCGATGGCAAAACGCTGATCGCGCGATTGGCAGTTCAGCGAAGCTAACCACGCGCGCTGATCGGCCATGCTGGTGGGGAAGTGCCAGCCGCCCAAAAGGCGCTGTATCTCGGGATCATTGCCCCACTCCTGAAGCAGCACAAGATCTTCGGCCTCGATGGCGCGAAGCGTGACGTAGCGTCCCTGAATGTTCATGCCTTGCTCCGCAGGTCATCGATGGATTGAAGAAGGTAGTCCATGTCTTCGGCGCCGTAGCGCTGGTCCATGGGCAAAAATAGGGTGGCTTCGATTAGCCGACGGCCGACGACATCGTGATCGGGAAGTGTCATTCCGGGCCAATAGGCTGCGCAAAAGATGCCGCGCGCTGCGAGGGACGCTCTCCACGCAGCCGCATCAACGCCTGCCAGCGGCCAACACAATGGCACGGCGTTCTCGTCCAGCACGGTATCGCCTAAGCCCATAGCGCGAAGACCGACGGACAGTTGCTGAGCATTACTGCGACGTCGGCCCGCGACATCGGAACCGTCGATGGACGCGAGCCGATGGCGGGTCAGCGCGCTCATGGCGCGCGGGAGTATGTCGGCGTCCAAACTGGCCTCGGCCAGGGCGAAATCTGGACGCCCGCCCGCCACATCACCCGCCTCGCGCTTAGCCAGATGCGCGGTACGCGCTTGGCTGGCTGCTTCATCAGCAGGCAAGACCTCGGCGACCGCTGCCTTCGTCACCAACACGCCGCCGTCGGGAACGCCCACGAACTTTCTTGGCGAATAGGCCGTTGCCACGCCTTGACGCGGCATTGAGAACCACGCCATCGAGGCATCGACGATGACGGTGTCTGCGCCGAAGCGGGCCACTGCACGATCGACCGCTTGCGAACAGAGACCGAAGTAGTCGACCACCATCACACGATCGCCAGCCTCGGGCTGAATGGCGTGATCGGGGCCATAGTCGTCGGCCAAGGCGTAGCGTTGAAGACGCCATCCCGCCGCCGCTAAGCACTCGGCCACGGGGGCACAGAAGTAGGCAGGAAGCCAAAGCGTGGCGGGCGTTCTCGGCAGCGCCAAACGCAGAGCCATGCGTCCGCTTTGAACCGCAACTGCCTGCGACCACCAAGGCGTCATCGCATGCTGCATGGGCTCCCAGCCGAAGTAGCCGCCGATGGCGCGCACGTTGCTCATGTGCGCAACTCGACCACGTTGAATTGCGCGACGCGCTCGGCCACCGCCACCGTGGGCAAAAACATCAGCGCGTCGACAATCGACAGGGCAGGAACGAATGGCGCGTCGAACTGCGGATAGGCCGCCGGCGACGCCTCGACGAAGCGCAGTTCAAGGCCATGCTTAGCGAAGGCGCTAGGCGCATACAGACCCATGCCACCCGGCGAATTCACATAGGTCGTGCCGCCAAAGGCTTTGCAAAGATCCAGCACGCGCGCTTCGCCGCTCAAGCCAGTGTCCTGCGCCATGGATGAGGCCATGCGAATGTCGCACTGCAGGCCTAGTGCCTTGGCCAGATGCGTTAGCAGTGCGGCGTTGACGTGCGCCACGTTGTCTTGGTCCGACGTCAGCGCCGCATCAACCAAGGCCATGCCCACCGAGGCATTCGCTGCGCGCCGATAGCGCTCGCGCAGGTGATCAAGCAAGCGCCTGCGCTGCTGCGGCCAGCTTTGATAGCGCCGCTGATTGATGTCGAGCTGATGCGGCGCGTCCTCGACGGTTGCGGTCCACCACTCGGGAGCGCCGTTTCGCAGAAGGCGATTGCGGTTGATCCAGCCGGGGCGGCTGTACTGCACGTTGTCGTAAACGACAAACACGTCCACTGCCGCCATCAGCGAAAAATAGCCGAGGTACGGAAAGAAATACGGCTGCATTAGCGCAACGCGCACGATCAGCCTCGTGCGAGGACGCGGAGAATCCCTCCGACGATGTCGGGCGCTTCTTCCGGGAGCGTGGTGCCGGTGGGCAGGACGACGACGCGATCGGCGACGCGCTGCGTGTTGGGCAGTAAAAGGCCGGCGTGCGGATACAGATCGCGGAAGGGCTTCATGTTGTGGCAGCCGGGCCAGAAATATTTTCGCGCCAGAATGCCCTCAGCGTGCAGGCAGGCCACGATCTCGTCGCGCGGCACCGGGAAGGCCGGGTCGACTTCCACGATGACGTACTGGAAGTTGCTGCTTTCGCGCGGGTCATAGTCGAGCACTTGAATGCCCGGAATGTCGGCGAGTGCAGCCATGTAGCGCTGATGATTGCGTCGATTGGCGTCTACCACGCCCTGCATAGCGTCTAGGTTCGTTAAGCCCATCGCTGCGCAAATCTCAGGCATTTTTCCGTTGGTGCCCGGATGGACAGCGCGGTCGTAGTCCTCGAAACCGAAGTTGCGCATATAGCGCATGGTCTTAGCGAGGTCGTCCTCGTTGGTGGTGACCGCACCGCCTTCGAAGGTATTGAAGAACTTGGTGGCGTGGAAACTAAAGACCTCAGCGCGCCCGAAAGCACCCACGCGACGGCCGCGATAGCTGGCGCCAAAAGCGTGGGCCGAATCAAACATCAGAGCCAGTCCGCGCCGACGTGCAATCTCGGCGAGATCATCCACCGGTGCCGCTCGACCCCAAAGGTGGACGCCGATGATGCCGGTGGTCTTCGGCGTAATCATCTGCTCGACGGCGGCCGGGTCGATGTTGTGCGTGACCGGGTCGATGTCGGCGAAAACTGGCGTGATCTCCTGCCACTGCAGGGCCTGTGCTGTTGCAATGAAGGTGTAGGACGGCAGGATGACTTCGCCCTTCAGGCCCAAGGCCCGGATGGCGATCTCCAGCGCGATGGTGCCGTTGCACATGGCCACGACGTGCCGCACGCCGAGGTATTTGGCTAGGCGCGCTTCCAACTCCTGCACATAGGGCCCGTTGTTCGTCAGCCAGCGCCTATCAAGCAGGGTCTCCACCTTGGACATGAAGTCGGCGCGGTCGCCGATATTCGGTCGACCCACGTGAAGCGGCTCGGCGAAGGCCGGCGGCGCGCCGTTCTTGGCGAGGTCGGCAAGACTGGAAAACGCCTTTGGCCGAGGCGCATTGGGCATCGGCGTGGTCTCAGCAGAAGGAGCAGTTAGGTCAGTCACGTTCACAGTGAGCATCGGCGGAGTCCCCGCGGTCAAGACGATGATCGGGTTGCAAGCCGCGTGCCAACGCGCTCGCTTGCCGAAGACCGACGCCACGGGCACGCTCGTCGCGTATGCATCATGAGGGGCATGAGGTGGGACGAATTCTGGTGTTTCCTGCGGGCATGCCGCGTGCGATCGAGTTTGCCCAGCGCGCCGTCGACGAAGGTCAAGACGTGATCGGGAGCTCCTCGCTCCCGCACGACCCCGCGCGCGGGCACTACGCCGCGTGGGCGTTCCTGCCTTTTGTCACGGATGACGGCTTCCACGACGCGCTAAGGACGCTGATTGCGCGGGAAAGCATCACCGCCGTTTTCACGCCGAATCCCGTCGTGTGGCATCACCTCAACGAGACCCTGACGGCGCGCCACCCGGACGTGTCTTTGCTGGGCGGCGCACCGGTCGACCGCGAAATGGCGCCGTATCGCCGCGCCTTTGCGTTTGGCGCAGACGCCGCCGCGTCGCCCCTGCCGCTGCCCGGCCATGCCGACGGTGCATCGCCGTTTTCACCCGCCGAACTTGCCGCCACGTTTCGGCACGTAGAGTCGCTGCCGGGTATGTGCGACCACGAAAAGATTCGCGCCCTGTGTGCCGTCTTTGCCAGCGTGCCGAAGGGCGACGTGGTGGAAATCGGCTCGTGGTGGGGCAAGTCGGCCCTGCTTCTGCATCGTTTGGCACGTCTTGCAGAAACCGGGCCACTGCTCTGCCTCGACCCGTGGACGCAGGAAAATCTACGTCAGGGCGACGCCAAAGGTCTTGTTGACGGGACGCAGGTGTCGACCGACGAAGCCTTTGAGGTCTTCTGCGCCAACTTGGCTCCGTACGCGAACGGGCAGGCGAACTATCTACGGATGCCTGCTGATGATGCCGCGGCGCTGTATCAACGTGATTTACTCGTCGAAACCACGGCCTTTGGGCGCACCCGCTACAGCGGGCGCATTGCGCTCCTGCACGTAGATGGCAATCACGCCTATGAGCACGCCTCGTCGGACGTGCATACGTGGGCACCGCATCTCGCACCTGGTGGCTGGCTGGTCGTGGACGACTACCAGTGGCCGTATGGCGACGGGCCGCTTCGCGCCGGCG
>JBBQIA010000039.1:0-10765 GCA_038324485.1 Lysobacterales bacterium | reverse complement strand
CGCAGGCGCCCTCGGTGCCGCGCGCGCTGCGGCGCTGGATGCAGCGCGCCGTCATGGCGTGCCCAGCACGCGTCAGGAACGCTGGAAATACACGGCGCTGCGCGCCCTGAGCGCACGTCGTTTCGAAGCCCCAGCGGCCGCGACCGATGTCCTTGCGGACGTCGCTGCATTGATCGACGTGCCCTCGCCGCGCGTGGTGTTCGCCAACGGGCGTTTTTCCGCCGCCCTGTCGAGCCTCGATGACCTGCCCGCGGGTCTGAGTCTGCGCTTGCTCTCCGACCTGCTGCGCGACGCACCCGAAGACGCGGCTGCAGCCTTCGCCGAGACGCATTCGGCCAGCGACGAAACATTTCAGCAGTGGAACGCGGCGATTGCCGACGATGGTTTGGTGCTCGACGTGGCTCCTGGCCAGTCGGTGAACACGCCATTCCATCTGGTCGAACTCGGCATTGCCGACGGCAGCGACCGCGCCCTGCATGTGCGCCACCGCGTGACGCTGGGAGCCGGGTCAGGCCTGACGCTAGTGCACCACCAGCGCGGTATCGGCGCGCATCGAAACTTCGCAAACAGCGTGTTCTCGGTGCATCTCGGCGACGGCGCGCGCTTGGTTCACGCCCGCGTGCAAACCGACAGCGACGGCGCCACGCTGATTCAGCGCACGCAGGGCAGCCTGCAGGCGAACGCCACCTATCGACGTCTTGATCTTGAACTGGGCGCTGCACTCAGCCGCCACGAATTGCACGTGTCGCTGGACGGCGAAGGCGCCTGCCTTCAGGCCCATGGCGTCCTGCTGGCGGACGGCCGTCGTCATGTCGACACCCGTCTGGGTATCGAGCACCGCGCCCGCGACACCCGCTGCGAACTGACCTGGCGCGGCTATGGCGCCGACCGCGGTCGCGCCGTTTTTCACGGCGGCATCTTGATTGCCGAAGGCGCAGACGGCTCGAACGCTGCGCTGTCAAACAAAAACCTGCTGTTAAGCGACGGCGCCGAGATCGACACGCAGCCGGTCTTGGTCATCCACGCCGACGATATTCAGGCCGCGCACGGTGCCACCGTGGGCTACTTGGACGACAAAGCGCTGTTCTATCTACGCGCCCGTGGGCTGCCCAAAGCCGACGCCGTGGCCCTGCTGACGGCGGCTTTCCTGCGCGAACCGCTGGCACTGCTGGTCGACGACTCGCCGGAAGGCGCGGCGCTGGAAGCGACGCTGATCGCGCTCCTCGACGCCCGCCTCGCAACCGCAGACACCTCTAGGGTGGCTGCGCGATGACGCTGGCTGCGCTCGATACGCCCAAGGCGTCGACGGCCATCGACTGGGCTGCGGTTCGTGCGCAGTTTCCGGTGCTGTCCCGCACGGTGCACGGCAAGCCGCTGGTCTATCTGGACACGGCCAACACCAGCCAAAAGCCGCAGTCGGTGATTGACGCGGTCAGCACCTTCAGCAGCCGACACAACGCCAACGTCAGTCGCGCGGTGCACGCTTTAGGCAGCGAAGCCACCGACGCCTACGAGGGCGCACGCAGCACGCTTGCAGCCTTCCTCAAGGTGCCGCGCGACGAGCTGGTGCTGTGCAGCGGCACCACCTTCGCCATCAATCTGGTGGCCTACAGCTGGGCGCTTCCACGTTTGAAAGCCGGCGACGTGATCATCGTCAGCCGGATGGAGCATCACGCCAACATCGTGCCTTGGCAGCTGATTGCCGAGCGCACGGGCGCCGTCATTAAGGTGGCCGAACTCACCCCCGAGGGCGAGCTCGATCTGGACGGCCTGTGGCGGCTGATGACCCCCGAGGTCAAGCTGCTGGCTGTGGCGCACGTATCCAACGTCTTGGGCACGGTGAATCCGATCCGCGAGATCTGCCGCGAAGCCACGCGACGCGGAATCATTACCGTCGTAGACGGCTCGCAGGCCGTGCCGCATCGACCGGTTGATCTGCCCTCGCTGGGCTGCGATTACTATGCGTTTACCGGCCACAAAATGTGCGGGCCGACCGGAACTGGCGGGCTTTGGGGCCGACGCGCGCTGCTGGCGCAGATGCCGCCCTTCCTCGGCGGCGGCGAGATGATTCGCGAAGTGCGCTTCGAGGGCACGGTGTTCAATGAGCCGCCGATGCGCTTCGAAGCCGGCACGCCAAACATCTCCGGCCATGTGGGCCTTGGCGCCGCCGCGCAGTGGTTGTCCGAGCTTGGCATGAGCGCCATCGACGAGCGCGAGCAGGCCCTTTTGGCCTACGCCACGGAGGCGATGACGGCCGTGCCCGGGCTGCGCATTTTTGGCAGCGCACGCGAAAAAGCCGCCGTGATTTCCTTCGCCATTGAAGGCACGCACGCCCACGACCTCGCGACCCTGCTCGATCTTGAAGGCATTGCCGTGCGATCGGGCCAACACTGCGCGCACCCACTGCTGCAGTGGTACGGCGTTTCGGCCACCTGCCGTGCGTCGCTGGCCTTCTACAACACCGAGGCCGAGGTCGATGCGCTGGTGACGGCGCTCGGCAAAGTCCGCGCGATGTTGCTCTGACGCTGCACACTGCGCCCTTCTTGCACGAACCTTGCCAATGACCCGCGCTCCGCTGCACTTTCGCCCGGCCACCGTGGCCGACCTCGATGCACTGATCGCACTGGTGACCTCGGCCTATCGGGGGGACGCCAGCCGCATCGGATGGACGACGGAAGCCGATTTGCTCGACGGCCCGCGCGTCGCGCCGGAGGTGCTGACCCACGACCTTGAGCGCCCACGCAGCATCGTGCTGATCGCCGAATGCGACGAAGTGCCCGAGCTGGCGTCCGCCCCTGAGCCCGGCGCGCTCGCCACCATCCGCCGCATGGTGGCCTGTGCACACGTGTGCGATGAAGACGAGGCCGGCTACTTCGGCATGTTTGCCGTCGATCCCAGCAAGCAAAGCGCCGGCATTGGCGACGCCGTGCTGAAGGAATGCGAACGCATCGCCGCCGAAGAATGGCGCCTGCCGTTCATGCGCATGACGGTGATCGACCTGCGCGAGGAATTGATCGCCTGGTACGAACGTCGCGGCTATCGGCGCACCGGCCAGCACAAGGCCTTCCCTTACGGCGACCCGCGCTTTGGCGACCCGAAACGCGATGACCTGCGCTTCGAAGTGCTTGAAAAGGCCCTGAGCCCCGGTGACGACGCCTCGCAGCTACAAGAGAGCAGCCCGACATGAATTGGGTCCGCGTTTGCGACGAAAACGCCATGGCGCCCGGCGAAAGCAATGTGGTGTGGGACGGCGACACCGCCATCCTTGTGCTCAATTTCGACGGCGACCTTTACGCCTTCGAAGACCAGTGCACGCACGAGGACTACGAACTGTCCGCTGGGCCGTTTGATGCCGAAGAAGGGGTACTGGAGTGCCTGCTGCACTCGGCCAAGTTCGACATCCGCAGCGGGCGTGCCCTGTGCGCACCGGCCTACACCCCGCTCGTGAAGTTCCCGGTCAAAACGGAAGACGGCGCGGTGTGGACGCGCGACGACCGCTGATTTCTTGCGGCAAATCCGTTGCGCTTAAGCCGCGCGTCGCCGCGTGAGCTTCGCCAGCAGCAGTTCGCCGCCACCGTCAATCACCAAGCGACCGGAGTCGGCCTCCAGTCGAGCGGCGTCGCCGGCATCCAGAACGCCTTCGGGCGTGCGCACTTGGCCGGCCAGCACGTAGATCAACCAGCACACCTCGGGCTCGCCGAAGAACAGCATCGAGCCGACAATCGGCCGATGCAGCAATTGAGCCTCTACGGCCTCGCGCTTCCAGATCAAATTGAAGTCGATGGTGGGGCCTTCCACCAGCTGCGCCGATAGCGCGCGTTCGCCCTCGAATCGCTGACGGCCATAGGGCGGCAGCAAGGGCAAGCTTTCGCCGTCGTCGAAGTTCAGGCTCATGCCCTGCCCCGCAAGCAGAACGATCTCGCGGCGACAGCCGGGGAAGGCCGAAAACGGTCCGGACTCGCCGACTTCCGCCACGGAAGCGCGCCAATCCCACTGGCTCTCGCCAGCACCGCCGCAGGCAATTTCCCGCGTCCAACCGGCACCGTTTTGCCAGCGCTGGCGGCGATAGCCGGTGGCAGGAAGCAAACGAATCACCGTGTTCTCCGAAGCAGGGACGCGCCAGTGTGGCGCGTCCCGCCCGGTCAATAAAAGTCCCGGCCGCCCATCCTTGGGCGGCGCCGGGAACAGGCTCTTCCCTGAGCCGATGCCTTACCGCACTCGGGGGGCAGGGGCGGTGGGACGAGCGGCAGCGGCCGGAGCGCGCGCCGTGGCCGAAGCCGGGGCAGCCGCCACCATGATCCGTGCGCGATTCATTTCCAACGTGGCGGGCCCAATGCCCTTCACGTTGACCAGCTGATCGACGGTGCGAAACGGTCCGTTGACCCGGCGATGCTCGACGATGGCCGCGGCCTTGGCCGGACCCACGCCATCCATGACGCGGTCGAGGGTGGCGGCATCGGCCGTATTGATATTGATCCGCTCGCTCGCCGCGACGCCGCCAGCGCAAACCAAAGCAAGAAAGAGAGCGATCAGGGTTTTATTGAAGAAGTTCATTCGGGGGGCTCCAGGTTCGTCATCCAAGGGCCGCGGTGGGTGTCTTGCCGCGGTGGACACAGGATCGCGATCTCATGGCGGGCAGGTTATCGACCAAGCCCCCGCTGGACGCTAGGACTTTTCCGCGGCCTGGCGTAGGAGATTTCTTACCCAACGGCGAGGGCCTCGGCGAC
The DNA here is from genome assembly GCA_038324485.1 of Lysobacterales bacterium. Lineage (GTDB taxonomy): Bacteria > Pseudomonadota > Gammaproteobacteria > Xanthomonadales > Xanthomonadaceae > Silanimonas. The sequence goes on along the minus strand of JBBQIA010000039.1, from coordinate 6,038 downwards.
GGCCCTCGAATGGGGCGACTACAATCGGACCACGCCTGCACGTTCGGCCCGCTCGGCCGCAAGGAAACGCCCATGGATCACGCCCGCACCCAGCGATTTGTCGACCAAATGTGGGACGACGATATCGTTCCGCGTCTCGTGGAATACATCCGCATTCCCAATAAGTCGCCGATGTTCGACGCCGACTGGGCCGCGCATGGCTTCATGGAAGACGCCACGCAACTGCTCGCCAACTGGGCGAAGAAGCAGTCGGTCAGGGGCATGAGCGTCGACGTCGTGCGCTTGGAAGGCCGCACGCCGCTGATCTTCATCGAAGTTCCCGGCACTGACGGCGGCGGCGCGGACGCCGACACTGTTTTGCTTTACGGCCACCTCGATAAGCAGCCGGAGATGACCGGCTGGGACGCGGACCTTGGGCCGTGGCTGCCCGTCATCAAAGGCGACAAGCTTTACGGCCGCGGCGGCGCCGATGACGGCTATGCACTGTTTGGCTCGCTGGCGGCCCTTCAGGCTTTGCAGGAGCAAGGCAAGCCACACAGCCGCGCCGTAATCCTGATTGAAGCCTGCGAAGAATCCGGCAGTTACGACCTGCCCTTCTACGTCGACCATCTGGCCGACCGCATCGGCAAGCCCTCGCTGGTGGTGTGCCTCGATTCGGGCTGCGGCAACTACGACCAGCTGTGGTGCACCACCTCGCTGCGCGGCTTGGCCGGCGGCAATCTGCGCGTCGACGTTCTGAGCGAGGGTGTGCATTCGGGCGACGCGAGCGGCGTGGTGCCGTCCAGCTTCCGCGTGCTGCGCCAGCTGCTGGCCCGCATCGAAGACATCGAGACCGGTCGCGTCACGCTAGACGCCCTGCACGTGGCCATTCCGCCCGAGCGCATTGCGCAGGCCAAGAAGGCCGCCGAGGTGCTCGGCCGCGAGGTCTACGCCAAGTTCCCCTTCATCGACGGCATGCAGCCCGCGCTGGACGACCTGACCGAACTGGTGCTCAACCGCACCTGGCGCCCGGCGCTGTCAGTGACGGGCCAAGCCGGCTGGCCGTCGCTCGCCGATGCGGGCAACGTGCTGCGCCCCTTCACGGCAGTCAAGCTCTCGATGCGCCTGCCGCCGGCCGCCGACGGCAAAGCCGCTGGCGAAGCCCTGCGCAGCGCCCTGCTGGCGAGTCCGCCCTACGGCGCCAAGGTGAGCTTCGAGCTGGAAAAAAGTTCGTCCGGCTGGAATGCCCCGGCCATGAGCCCGTGGCTGAGCGCGGCCATAAACGAAGGCTCGCAGCAGGCTTACGGTGCGCCGGCGATGTACATGGGCGAAGGCGGCAGCATTCCCTTCATGGGCATGTTGGGCGACAAGTTTCCGGGCGCGCAGTTCATGATCACTGGCGTGCTGGGCCCGCAGAGCAACGCCCACGGCCCGAACGAGTTCCTGCACATTCCCACCGGCAAGCGCGTCACGGCGGCGGTGGCGCACGTCATCGCGGCGCATTACGAGGCCTCCAAGAACGGCCTGACGCAGGGCGTGGGCGTTCACGAAAGCCAAGCCGAATTCGGCAATCACGGGTGCTGCTGATGGACCTTTCTTTCCTTGGATATGGCTGGGTGCAGGTGCTGCTGCTCGGCTTCGTTGCGGGCCTGCTGGCGCGCTTTATTTTTCCGGGCAAGCAAAGACTGGGTCTCATCCTGACCACTCTGCTCGGCATGGCGGGCGCCATTTGCGCCTCGTGGGTGCTGGACACCTTCGACATTACTGTCGGCGGACGCTGGATGCGCTTCGGTGCCGCCGTGGTGGGCGCGATCAGCCTCTTGGCCTTGGTTCGATCGCTAAAAGGCAAGTAAGCCGATGGCAGATTCGATGAGCTCGCCGAAGCATGATGCGGTCGGTTCGGCAGACGATGCGGCGCGTGCTGAGGCGCGACTCTCTTTTTTGCGCGCTGCGCTTGGGAATTCGGAAGCGACCCTCGAACGCGCCTCGGTCGACGCGGGATTTCGCAGCTATTGGCGAAGCGGCGGCACGCCCTCACACATCGTTATGGACGCGCCGCCCGAAAAAGAGGACGTACGGCCTTGGCTGGCCGTGCGCGACGTGCTCGAAGCGGGTGAGGTTCGCGTACCGCGCGTGCTGTCGCGCGATGTGGATGCAGGCTTTCTGCTGTTGGAAGACCTTGGCGCGCAGACCCTGCTGCAGGTCATCGACGAGTCCAACGCCACCGAGTGGTTCGAGGCCGCCCTCGACCAGCTGATTCCGCTTCAGCGCATTGCGCCGTCCGCAGGGTTCCCGCGTTACGACGAAGCCCTGCTGATGCGCGAACTGGCCCTGTTCGACGACTGGCTGCTGCAGCGTCATTTGGGTCATGCGCTCAGCTGCGACATGACCGACCCACTGGAACTGGTCTATCGCCGGCTGATCGACACCATCCTCGCGCAGCCCACGGTGCTGGTGCATCGCGACTTCATGCCGCGCAATTTGATGCCCTTGGCGACGGGCGGCCTTGCGGTGCTCGACTTCCAGGACGCGGTCATCGGACCGATCAGCTACGACGTGCTGTCGCTGTTCAAAGACGCCTTCGCCAGCTGGCCGTCGGAGCTCGTGGACTGGGGCGTGGCGCGCTATCACGAGCGCGCACTGAAGGCCGGGCTGCCGGTGCCGGCGCTGCCTGAGTTTCGTCGCGACGTCGACTTCATCGGCGTCCAGCGGCATCTGAAAGTGCTGGGCATTTTTGCGCGCCTGAATCACCGCGACGGCAAGCCGAGGTACCTCGCCGATGCGCCGCGCTTCGTGCGCTATGTCTTGGACGTCGTGCCGAAGCATCGCGCGCTGCAGCCCTTGCTACCGATCTTCGAGACGCAGGTGCTGCCGCACATTCCTGCGCTGCCCGCACGCTGATCGGCGCGCTCCGCATGACGCACGGCCCCACCCACGCACTCGTGTTTGCCGCCGGCAAAGGCGAACGCATGCGGCCGCTCACCGAACACACGCCGAAGCCGTTGCTGGCCGTCGGCGGCAAGCTGCTGATCGTCTGGCATCTCGAAAAGCTGGCGGCCCTCGGCGTGCGCGAGGTCGTGATCAATACCAGTTGGTTGGCGGGGGCCTTCGCGCCGGTGCTGGGCGACGGCAGCGCCTTTGGCCTGCGTCTGCACTACGCGTTTGAGGGCCCCGAGCCGCTGGAAACCGGCGGCGGCATGCTCAACGCCCTGCCCCTGCTGGGCGACGCCCCCTTCTTGGCGATTGCCGGCGACGTCTGGACCGATTTCGATTTCGCCGACTTCCCCGATGTGCCGGCCGGCCTCGCACATTTGCTGATGGTGGCGAACCCCGAACACCACGGCGGCGGCGACTTTGCGCTGGGCGACGACGGCCACCTGCGTCGCGCCTCCGCCACGGACGCCGCACTGACGTTCTCCGGCATCGGCCTTTACCGGCCCGCTTTCTTGCAGCGCTGGCGCGAGCAGATTGGCGTCGCGATCGGCATCCATGCCACTGGCCTCGACTCAGCCACCGCATCTGGAAAAAACATCGAAGGCGGCGCTCCGCGCTTCAAGCTTCGCCCGCTGTTCGATGCCGCCATTGCGCGTGGTGAGATCACCGGGCAATGCCATCGGGGGCGCTGGACCGATGTCGGCACGCCGGAGCGTTTGGCGCAGCTCGACTACGACATTCGCGCGCTCTAAGGCGTCAAGCGCGCCCGCAGCGCCCGAGGCAAAAACCACAACGAATCGCTAGCTGGCCTTGAGGTCCAAGACCTGACGCACGAAGGGCACCGTCAGCGTGCGCTGCGCCGCGAGCGCTGCACGATCCAACTGATCCAGCACCGCAGTTAAAGACTTCAAATCACGGTCGACGCGCCGAAACAGCCAGTCCAGCACCGCATCGTCCAACGCCAAGCCGCGACGCGCGGCGCGTCGACGCAGAGCTTCGCGGCGACCGGCTTCCTCCAGCACGTTCAAAGACACGCGCAGGCATTGGCCTAAGCGCGAACGCAAATCGGGCAACGCCCATGCGGCATCGCCTGCCGGCAGGCGCGAGGCGTACAGCACGCAACGACCCGCATCGCGAAGTCGGTTGTGGGCGTGGAAAAGGGCCTCGCAGTCCGCCGGGGAGGCCGCCACGGCCTCGAGCCCGTCGAAGGCCACCAGCGCATTGCTTTCAATGCCCATCAGCATGGCGTCTAGCGCACCGGCGCAGGTCGCCACCGGCACGTAGCGCGCCAAGCGGCCGGCCTCCTGCGTGCGTCGGCAGGTGGCCAAGAGCAGATGGCTTTTTCCCGCGCCTTCGCCGCCCTCAATGAAATACGCGCCGTGCTCCGCGCCGTCCGCCGCCGACTGCAGGGTTTGCACGGCCCAATCGTGGCCGACGAAAAGATCGAAGCGCTGGTCCGGCCCCACCGGCAGCGCCAGTGGAAGCTGGACACTCATGGCGCGGGAGTCGCCGAAGCTTTGGCGGCATCGACGGTCACCTCGGCCGGGGTCGTGAGTGCCGATGCCGTGTCACCCTCTTCGCCGTAAAGCGGGCTAGCGCGGTAGCGGCTCAGTGCATAGCGCAGCAGCACCATAATCACTGCCGCCGCCGGCAGCGCCAGCAGGATGCCGAGGAAGCCGAACAGCTGGCCGCCCGCCATGATCGCGAAGATCACCGCCACCGGATGCAGACCAATTCGGTCGCCCACGAGCCACGGCGTCAGCAGGAAGCCCTCGATCATCTGGCCGCTGCTAAACACCGCGCAGACCAACACCAGATGGAAGAGATCACCGTGCTCGACCAAGGTGGCAATAATCGCCGCGATCAAGCCGACGGCCGTGCCGAGGTAGGGCACGAAGCTTAAAAGGCCCGCCACGATGCCGATCAGAAAGCCAAAGTCGAGGCCCGCGAGGCTCAGGCCAATGCCGTAGATCAGGCCCAGCGCCACCATCACGCTCAGCTGGCCGCGCAAGAAGCCCGCCAGCACATCATCGGACTCGCGCGTGAGCCGCGACACGGTGGGCTCCAAGGGACGCGGAATCAGGGCGTGCACGCTGCCAATCATTCCACGCCAGTCGCGCATGAAATAAAAGGTCACTAGCGGGATCAGAAGCAGGTTGGCCACGAAGGCCAGCACCGCCAGACCGGAGCGCGACAAGCCTCCCAAAACGTTGGCGGCCACGCCGCCGGCCTGCTGCCAGTGTTCCTTCAACAGCAGTCCCAACTCGCTGGGGTCGACGTAGGCGGCGATCGGCACGTCCAGCCGCGACTCCAGCCACGGCACTGCCGTTTCACTCGTCCAGGCTGCCAACTTCGGACCCCACGCGATGGCCACCTGCACCTGCGACTTCAGCATGGGCACCAGCAGCAGCAGCACGGCGATGACGACTAGGGTCATTAAAAAGAACACGAGGGTCACGGCGGTGCCGCGGGAGCGGCCGCTGCGCTCGATGCGCGACACCAGCGGGTCGGCCAGCCACGCAAACAGCGCGGCCAGCGCAAAGGGGGTTAAGACCGGGCCCAGCAACCAGATCAGCACGCCAAGCACCACGGCGCCGCCTAACCATAGCCACGGTCGCAGCCAGAGCAATTCAGGACTCATCGAGGACTCCTCAAGATCAAAGGGTTGGCGCGAACGCGGTCAGCGCGACAGTCGATAGACCGGCGTAGCAGCCGGGCTTTCGTCGATCACCAACTGCCGCCCACCGGCCAGCAGGGCCTCGAAGCGGGCGCGGTCGACGGCCAGATCCAAGCGCAGGCGAACCGTGTCGGGGCGGGCTTCTAGGACTTCATACGTGCGCAGCACTGGCAGGGTTTGCAGATAGGAGGCCAGAGCCAACCAGCGCGCCTCGCTGTCGACCCCGGTGATCTCGGCCACCAGCGTTTCCGGCGCTCCCGAGGCCAAGACGCGGGCTTGGCGAGCCGCCAACACGTCGGCCGCTTGGTCCGCGCCGGAAGCGATGACGCGCTGCGGACTGACGTCACTGAAGGACCAGCGCTTCAGGGCCGCATCGCCTTCCGCCAACAGCCAATCGGCCTGCCAGCCGCCGTCGGCAGCCCGCGAAACCTTGCCCAACAGCTGAACG
>JBBQIA010000038.1:0-10775 GCA_038324485.1 Lysobacterales bacterium | reverse complement strand
GGCCTCGGGGATCGTCATGAAGTAACGCGTCACGTCCGGGTGCGTGACCGTGACCGGGCCGCCGCGGCGAATCTGCTCGCGGAACAAGGGCACCACGCTGCCCGCAGAATCCAGCACGTTGCCGAAGCGCACGGTCACCAGACGCGTGTTTGATCCCTCGCATCGCGCCAAACAGGCCAGCTCGGCCAAGCGCTTGCTGGCGCCCAGCATATTGATGGCGTTCACGGCCTTGTCGGTCGAGATCAGCACGAGCGTCTGCACGCCGCCGTCCACCGCAACACGCGCCACTACGTCGGTCGCGACAAGGTTATTCACCACCGCCTCGCGCGGCTGCGCTTCGAGCATGGGCACATGCTTGTAGGCCGCCGCATGGAACAATTCGTCCGGCTTCCACATTGCTACCAGACGACGCATGAGGACTTCATCGCCGCAGTCGCCCAAGACGTATTCAGCGTCCAAGCTCGGCCAGCGAACCCGCAGCGCCAGCTGCAGCTCGTGCAAGGCCAGCTCGGAGCGTTCAAGCAAGATCAGTCGCGCCACGCCCAGCCCGGCGGACTGTCGCGTCAGTTCGGAACCAATCGATCCGCCGGCGCCGGTGATCAAGACCGTGCGGCCTTCCAGTGACTCGCGAATGGCCACCCAATCCGGCACCACCGGATCGCGGCCGAGCAAATCTTCGATCGCGACGTCTTTCAGGCCGCCGTGAATCCACTGATCTTCGAGCACTTCCTCCGGTGAAGGCACCCGGCTGAAGCGCAGCTTCAAGCGCTCACACTGGGCTGCAATTCGGCCGAGCTGTTCATGCTCGCCGCCGGAAATCGCAATGGCCACCTGCGTCACCGCGGCTTCTTCGGCGATGCGCGGCAGCTCTTCCAAGCGCCCCAGAACCGGCAAGCCGTAAATCTTTGCGCCTTGAATGCTGCGGTCGTCATCCAAGAACCCGACGACCTGATAGCGCTCGCTGCGCTTTAAATCTCGCGCCAGACTTTCAGCGGTGGGCCCGGCGCCAAGGATCAGCAGGCGCTCGCGCTGCCCGGACGCCCAGCGCAGCGACATCCCGTCTTTCCAAGTGCGATACAGCAATCGAGGCGCACCCAAGAGCAGAGCGAGCGCCGCCGGATAAAGAATTAAAGCCAGACGCGGCACGCCTTCCGCACGGTCGCGGAAGAGAAACAGCAGCAGAGCGACCACGACCCCGCCGAAGGCGCTGCTCAGCAAAATATTCTTGAGGTCAGGGAGGCTGGCGAAGCGCCACAGGCCGCGATACAGACCCATGCGCCAAAACACGACCAGCTGCACCGCCACGACCATGCCGGTTTCGACAATGAATCCGTGGCTCGGAACAGCCTGTCCGATCGAGCCATAGCGCAGCGCAATCAAACCCTGCCACGCGACGATCACCATCAGCACGTCGTGCAGCACGATGAATGCGCGACTGAACGGAAGCCTGAGGAACGCCCACCGATTGGTCTTCACCACCGTCCCTCCTCTCGCAGTCGCTGCTCAAAATGTCGGCTTGTCCACCACCAGATCACCGCATTTGCAGCGAGCATTAGTGCGGCCAAAGCGGCGGGCTCGGCAACCCATGTGGATCCACTCATCACGACCAAGCCAGAGCCACTAATCCAGCCGACGTAGCACAGGGTGGCGCCTACGTGACTGTAACCGCTGCGTGTGACCAACTGATAGAGGTGACGCCGGTGGGCTTGAGTCAGGGGTTCATGATCGAGCGCGCGCCGAAGCAGCGTTCCCACCACGTCAATGACGAAGGGCGAGATGCTAGCCAGCACCACCGCGCTCGCCATGATGCTTGAGGGCCACAGCAGCAACGCGGCCATACTCATGCCCAACGCGTGGCTGCCGCAGTCGCCCATGAACACACGCGCCTTCGGGAAATTCAGCGGCAAAAAACCGAGGCACGCAGCGGCGCACAGCGTCGCCAAGGCCCACATGCCACCGTCTTGCCCGCTCAAAGCGAGCAATGCCAGGGCACAGACCGTCATCGCAGACGCTGCAGCAATGCCGTTGATGCCGTCCATGAAGTTCCACGCATTCAGTAAGAACATCGCGACGGCCCACGACACGCCCACGGCGACTAGCGGCGGCAGCACGACTGCGCTCACCCACAGATCGACCGGAAAAGGCAGCGCCCAGGCCATCGGCAGCGCCGCGAGCGCTTGACCAGCCAGCTTGCGCATCGGGGTGAGCGGCCGAAAGTCGTCCCACAGCCCGACCAAGGCCGCTGCGATCACCGAGATCAAGACCGCCGTCCGCGGGCCATCAGCGGGCCAGAGCCACGCCGCGCCGATCGCCATCGCCAGTACCAGTCCAACCCCGCCACCGCGTGGCGTCGGCTGCGCGTGGCTGCTTCGCGCGCCCGGGTGATCCATGACGCCGCGACGCGAAGCCCAGCGTCGCCACGCTTCGGTCGCACCCAGCGAGAGCAGCGCGACGCTGGCAAATCCCAGCAGACTCACTCAACCGCCACGTGCGGCAGCGGCTTGATCGTGGCCCATTGCTTACAGCTGGGGCATTGCCAGTGGTGCGCCCGCGCACCGAAGCCACAGCCTTGGCAGCGGTACCCTGGTGAACGCACGATCAGTTGTTCATTGATCTGCTGCAGGGTGAGCAAAAGGCTTTTCGGATCCTCCGCGTCGCTGCGCAGCGCCAGCTTGATCAACGCGGCTTCGCCGCGAATGGATGGCCGCTGCTGCAAATGCCCCTGCAAAAAATGCAGCGCGGCGGGAACGCCTTCCTCATCCTCAAGGCGCTTCGCCAGGGCCAAAGCCGGCCAAACGCCGCGATAGCGCTCGACCATTTCAAGCAGGAAGCTTCGCGCGCGCGCCGGGTCGCCGAGCCGGTCGTAGGCCGCAAGCAGCGGGCCCAACACTTCAGGTAGAAACTCAATGTCCTGCCGCGCGGCACGTTCGAAGGAGCGAACCGCCGCCGGGTCATTGCCCTCGGCCAGTTCGACCTGCCCCTCCAACAACGCAGCGCGAACGCAGTTGGGGTCGGCGGCGTTAGCACGCTCTAGGTGTGCCCGCACCACCTCGGCTTCACCCTTCAGCCTTGCCTTGTCCGCGAGTTCGCATTCGAATTGCGCAATCAGGCGACCCATGGGCTCGTGCGTTGCTTGCTCATAGCGGCGCGCGTGGTCGATGGCCTGCTGCCAGTCGCGCTCGGCTTGATAGATCGACATTAAATGACGAAGCGCCTGCGGCGCAGCCGCACCCAAGCGCACCAGATCGGCGAACAGCGTCTCGGCACGGTCGAACAGGCCGGCACGCATGTAGTCCTCACCCAGTGCGAGGATGGCGCGGGTTTTTTGCAGGTCATTTAGACCGGGCCGCGAGATGACGCTTTGGTGCAGCCGAATCGCGCGATCCACTTCGCCGCGACGACGAAACAAAGTGCCCAGCGTGAACTGTGTTTCCAGCGCGTCTTTATCGCGCTCGGCTATCTGCAGGAAGACCTCGATGGCCTTGTCCTGCTGCTCGTTCAACAAATAGTTCAGGCCTTGGAAGTACGTGGCCGACAGCCGCGACATGCGCGCCCCGCCCCGCCGCTCACTGCCGCGCTGGCCCAGATACCATCCCGTCAATCCTACGATTGGCACGAGCAGCAGCAGCCACCACGGATTGATCATGCGTCAGCGCCGCCCTCATCTTTGACGCTCGCGGGACGAGTAGCGGGCGTTCGACTAAAGAGCGCCGCGATCCCACCCAATAGCGCGCCCACAAAGAGCACGCACAGCAAGAGCACGCCCAGCGGCAGATCAAGTTCGACCCAAAGCAGGTCTAGACGAACGGCATCGCCATTTAGTGCGACCAAGGCCACGCCAAAAGCGACAGAAAGGAAAGCCAGCAGAAGTCGGATCAGGCGCACGCGAGGCTCATCGGAGAAGGAACCCCCGGATTATCACCGCCTCAGGGCGCTTCGGGAACCACGGGGTTCACCCGTTCACGAAGCTCTTTGCCCGGCTTGAAGTGCGGGACGTACTTGCCCGGCAACTCGACAGACTCGCCGGTCTTCGGATTTCGGCCAATGCGTGGCGGACGGAAATGCAGAGAAAAGCTGCCGAATCCGCGCACTTCGATGCGTTGCCCCATCGTGAGCGAATCGCTCAACATTTCGAGCAGCGTACGAACCGCTAACTCGACGTCTTCGGGCTTGAGGTGCGGCTGGCGTAGAGCCAGGGCCTCAATCAATTCGGATTTGGTCATCGATCTCTTCGACGGCCTCTCTCAAAGTAAACGGCGGCCCGGGAGATCCCGGGCCGCCGCGATGTCACGATTTACTCGCGGTTGCCCAGCTGCTCGCGCAGCAGCGCGCCCAACTTGGTCGTGCCGCTCGAGGCTTCTGCCGCCGTCTTGTTGTACTCAGACAGGGTTTCCTGAACCTCGGCCTCGTCCTTCGCGCGGATCGACAGCTGGAGCACGCGGCTCTTGCGGTCGGTGCCGACGATCTTGGCTTCCACCGAGTCACCCACCTTCATGTGCTGGGTGGCGTCATCGACGCGGTCCTTCGAGATATCGGACGCGCGCAGGTAGCCTTCCACGCCGTCACCCAAGTCAATCTGGGCGCCACGTGCATCAACTTCCTTCACGGTGCCGGTGACGATCGAGCCGCGCTGGCGCGTGGCCACGAACGAACCGAACGGGTCCTGCTCCATCTGCTTGATGCCGAGGGAGATGCGTTCGCGCTCCGGGTCCACGGCGAGCACGATGGCTTCGACGTTGTCACCCTTCTTGAAGTTGCGAACCACGTCTTCGCCGGTGGTGTTCCAGCTGATGTCGGACAGATGCACCAAGCCGTCGATGCCGCCTTCCAGACCAATGAAGATGCCGAAGTCGGTGATCGACTTGACCTGACCGATGACCTTGTCGTTCTTCTTGTTCATAGCCGCGAACGCTTCCCACGGATTCGGCGTGCACTGCTTCATGCCGAGCGAGATGCGGCGACGCTCGGCGTCGACGTCGAGGATCATGACCTGCGTCTCGTCGCCCAGCTGAACCACCTTGCCCGGGTTGACGTTCTTGTTGGTCCAATCCATCTCGGACACGTGGACCAAGCCTTCAACGCCCGGCTCGATCTCAACGAACGCGCCGTAATCAGTGACGTTGGAGACCTTGCCGAACACGCGCGCACCATTCGGGTAGCGACGGGCAATGTTGTCCCACGGATCTTCGCCGAGCTGCTTCAAGCCAAGCGAAACGCGATTGCGCTCGCGGTCGAACTTCAGCACGCGAACCTGCAGTTCGTCGCCGACGTTGACCACTTCGGACGGGTGACGAACGCGCTTCCACGCCATGTCGGTGATGTGCAGCAGGCCGTCAATGCCGCCGAGGTCCACGAACGCACCGTAATCGGTGAGGTTCTTGACGACGCCGGCGATGATCGCGCCTTCCTGCAAGCGCTCGAGCAGCTGCTCGCGCTCTTCCGAATGCTCGGACTCCACCACGGCGCGACGCGAAACCACCACGTTGTTGCGCTTGCGGTCGAGCTTGATGATTTTGAACTCGAGTTCCTTGCCTTCGAGGTAGACGGGGTCGCGCACTGGGCGCACGTCCACCAGCGAACCGGGAAGGAAGGCACGGACGTCGCGAATGTCGACGGTGAAGCCACCCTTGACCTTGCCGCTGATGCGGCCGGTGACGGTCTCGGCTTTTTCCATCGCTTCGTCGAGTTCGTCCCACACCATGGCGCGCTTGGCTTTCTCGCGCGACAGGACGGTTTCACCGAAGCCGTTCTCGAGGGCTTCGAGCGCCACCTTGACGGTGTCGCCAACGCTCACTTCGAGTTCGCCGGCTTCGTTCCGGAACTGTTCGATCGGGACGATGCCCTCGGACTTCAGGCCTGCGTTGACCACGACCACGTCGTTGCGGATTTCCACCACAACGCCGGAGACGATGGCGCCAGGCTTGAGCTTGGCAATCGCGATCTGGCTTTCTTCAAACAGTTCGGCAAATGATTCGGACATGTAGGGTTCTCTGGTTAGACATTAGGCAACGCCCCGATGTTGGGAACGCGCCCACCTGCTGATGTGCCAAAACGGCACGTGGGAAAACCGCCCTGCCTCATGGCAGTGCGGAGCAATCTTCTGGGCGAGTTGCAGCGCGCCAAAGGCGTCGCCGGATCGTAATCAAACGACTACGATCGCCGCATCGATTCGGGAACGACGGCCAGTACGCACTGGACCACATCACCAATCGAACGGCCGGTGGAGTCCAAGAAAAGCGCATCGTCTGCGGGCTTCAGGGGCGCCACCGCACGGTTGGCGTCGCGCTCGTCGCGCGCCGCAATTTCGTGCAGAAGACTGTCGAAATTAACAGAAACACCCTTTTCTTTCAACTGCTTATAGCGACGCTTCGCGCGCTCATCGGCGCTCGCGGTCAGGAACACCTTGCAAGGGGCGTCGGGGAAGATGACCGTACCCATGTCCCGACCATCAGCCACCAAGCCTGGAACATCGCGGAAACTGCGCTGAAGTTCGGTCAACGCGGCGCGAACGGGCGGATGTGCCGCAATAGCGGACGCTGCTGCGCCGGCCGTTTCCATGCGCAATTGGTGGGTGGCGTCTTTGCCATTGACCCAGACTTTGGGCTCGCCTTCGCCGTCGCCATCAAAACGAATCACCGTGCGCGATGCGCAGGCCGCCACGGCTTCTGCGTCTGACAGGTCGATCCTCTCCCAAGCCGCCGCCAAGCCCACGGCGCGATACAGGGCGCCCGAGTCGAGGTAATGCCAGCCTAGAGCGTGGGCGACCATCCGACTGACCGTGCCCTTGCCCGAACCGGAAGGGCCGTCAATGGTCAGGACCGGAGCGGCCGCGATGCGTTTGGAGAAATTCGGACTCATTCGGGGCCGAAGTCTACGCGAGCCGAAGGCCGAACCCGACCCCCGCCGCCAGTGCATCGAAGCCGGGGAAGGACGTCGCCACGTTGGCGACATCATCGATGCGCACCGGGCCCGAGGCGCGCTGCGCAGCCACGGCAAGGGCCATCGCGATGCGGTGGTCGCCGTGACTGTGGGCGCTGCCGCCATGTAGCCCGCCGCCTGTAATGACCGCGCCGTCTGGTCGCTCATCGATCTGGGCGCCCAAGGCGCGCAGGCCCGCCCCCATCACGGCGATGCGATCCGATTCTTTGACCCGCAACTCGGCCGCACCGCTGATGACGGTCTGCCCCTCGGCCAGAGCCGCCGCGGCAAACAGCGCCGGAAACTCGTCGATCATGTCGGGAACCAGCGCTTCGGGAATCACCGCGCCTTTCAGCGGCCGGGCAAAGACTTCGAGGTCGGCCACCGGCTCGCCACCCTGCTCGCCAGCGGGATGCACGCGGATGTCGGCCCCCATCAAGCGCAGCGCGTCCAGCAGGCCGGTGCGACGCGGATTCACGCCGACGCGCTCCAACATCAGGTGCGAGCCCGGCACCACGCAGGCGGCAACCAAGAAGAAAGCCGCCGATGAAAAGTCCGCAGGCACGTCGACGCGCGCGGCGCGAAGCGTTTGCCCGGGACGCAGCGTGGCGAGTCCGGGCGAGAAGTCGATGTCGGCGCCGAAGGCCGAGAGCATGCGCTCGGTGTAATCGCGGGTCGGGTGAGGTTCGCGAACCGTGGTGGGGCCGACGGCATAGAGGCCCGCCAAGAGCAAGGCTGATTTCACCTGCGCGCTGGCAACAGGGCATTTGTAATCAATGCCTTGCAAGCCATTGCTCATGTTGATTCGAAGTGGTGGTAGCCCGGAATCGCTGTCGATGACTGCGCCCATCAAGGTCAAGGGATCGATGACGCGACGCATCGGGCGCTTCGACAAGGACGCGTCGCCCACCAAGGTGCTGGCGAAGGATTGACCCGCGAGCAGACCGGCCAGCAAGCGCATGCCGGTGCCCGCATTGCCGCAGTCCAAAGGGCCTTCGGCGGCATGAAGTCCGCGCAAGCCGACCCCGTGCACCTGCCGCTCGCCGTCGCCCAGCGCCTCCATCCGAACCCCGAGGCGCGACAGGATGGCGGCGGTGGCGCGGGTGTCCTCGCCTTCCAAAAAACCGGTGATGTGGGTGACGCCTTCAGCCAAGGCCCCGAACATCACCGCGCGATGCGACACTGATTTGTCACCGGGAACGCGAATGCGGCCGGTGATCGGTTGGCCCGAACTAGCCAGCCAAGCGACGTTGCTAGCTCTCATGCCGAGGTTTCCGCATCGGCATTGCCGGCCATTTCGGCCAGCACGGCGTCAATGGCGTTCACTAAGCGCGCGTTCTGCTCGACGCGACCCACTGTGATCCGAAGGCATTGCGGCAGGCCATAGCCGCGCATGGGCCTTACCACGATGTCACGCGCCAGCAAGCCGGCGTCGATGGCGGCAGCGCGCTCTGGCGAACCAAAGTCGACCAGCAGGAAGTTGGTTTGCGAGGGGTGAACTAGGGTTGAGCGTTCCGCCAGTTCAAGGGCGAGCGCCGCGCGGTGCCCGGCCGTTTCGCGAAGGACCCCGCCAATGTGCGTCTGATCGCCGAGCGCGGCCGCCGCAGCCGCAAGACCGGGGCTGTTGACGTTGAAGCTCTCGCGAACACGCTCCATCACGGCCACGAGGCCGGGTGCGGCCAAGAGGGCGCCAACGCGAAGCGCGGCCAAACCATGCAGCTTCGAGAACGTCCGAGTTACCAATAGATTCTGATACTTAGCAAGCAAACTTAAAGCCGTTCCGCATCCGGGCTGATCGAGGAATTCGCCGTAGGCCTCATCGAGCACCACGAGGGTGTCGGGGCCGGCGGCCTGCAGCAGGCGCTCAATGTCGGCCAGCGACAGCCACGTGCCCGTCGGGTTATTAGGGTTCGCCAGCATCACCACGCCCGTGTTGGGACGCAGGGCCTCAATCATGGCGTTGATGTCGTGGCCGCGCGGCTGCGTCGGATGGCTGGCTGGAAGCGCCTCCACGATCTCGAGCGACGCATTGGCGGCTTGCGCCGCAAGCGGATAGACCGCAAAGCAGTAGCGCGACACGAGAACCGGACGGCTGGGACCGGCAAAGACCTGCGCCACCTGCATCAGCAGCTCGTGGGTGCCGTTGCCAAGAAGAATCTGCTCGCGAGACAGGCCGAACGCGTTGGCCAACGCATGCTTTAAGACCCCGCCTCGCGGGTCTGGATAGAGTTCCAGCGTATCCAGTTCAGCGCGAAGCGCCGCCATCGCCAGCAGGCTTGGACCCCACGCACTCTCATTGCCGCCCAATTCCAGCAAGCCTTGCTCACCGGCTTGGTGACGCAGCGCAACGATGTCATGACCGGGGTCGTAACTCGCTAGACCACGGATGCCCGGCGCGGCAAGCCGCGCGAAATCCGGCGCGGCCATCAAAGCACCGCCACCGGGTAGGAGCCGAGAATCTTCACCGAGGACGCGAAAGCGCCCAAGTCTTTCAGCGCCGACACCAGTTCCGGCTGCTCCACGTGGCCCGAGACGTCGATGAAGAACGCGTACTCCCAGCGGCGCGTGTGTGCCGGCCGCGACTCAATGCGATTAAGCGATAGGCCCGCGTCGGCAAAGGGCTTGAGGATGCCGAACAGCGCGCCCGGCTGGTCGTTCACGAACACCAGAAGCGAGGTTCGATCGTGGCCACAGGGCGGCAGTAGCTCGCGGCCCAGCACCAGGAAGCGTGTGGTGTTGTCGGCGCGATCGTTAGCCGGGCCGGCCACGGTCTTCAGTCCGTAAACATGCCCCGCACTTTCACTCGCCAGCGCCGCCACGTCATCCGCATTGCGGGCGCGACGAGCGGCATCGGCATTGCTGGGCGTTGGCAGCAACTCGGCTTTGGGCAGATTGGCCCGCAACCAAGCCTTGCACTGGGCCAGCGACTGCGGGTGCGCATAGACGCGCTCGATGTCCTCAATCCGTCCGGTGCGACCTAACAAGTATTGATGGATGCCCAGTTCTACTTCGCCGCAAATCTTCAGTGGCGAGGTCAAAAACATATCGAGCGTGGATTGAATCGTGCCCTGCCCCGAGTTCTCGACCGGAACGATGCCGAAATCGGCATTGCCGGCGTCGACTTCTTGAAAGACCTCTTCAATGGAGGACAGCGGCAGCCCTTTTGCCGAGTGGCCAAAGTGCTTGTGCACGGCCTGCTGCGAGAACGTGCCCTCCGGACCTAAGTAGCCGATTTTCAGCGGCTCTTGCTGGGCCAGACAGGCCGACATGATTTCGCGGAATAGACGCACCAACATTTCATCGGGCAACGGGCCCTCATTGCGATCGACCACCCGACGCAGTACCTGCGCTTCGCGCTCGGGGCGGTAGTAGTCGACGGCCGCCTTCAGCGGCCCCTTCGCGCGACCGACTTGCTGCGCCCAGAGGGCGCGCTCGGCGATCAGTTTTTGAATGTGCTCGTCGATGCCGTCGATGCGGGCCCGCACCTGGCCCAAATCCAGCGGTGTTGCCGAGCCATCGTCGGCGCCGTCTAAAGGCTGCGTTTCCTCAACCATGGCTCACCCGTGCCGTTTCGCGAAATCGTGCATGAAGTCGACTAGGGCCGACACAGCCTCGAAAGGCAGGGCGTTGTAAATCGAAGCCCGCATGCCGCCGAGGTCGCGATGACCTTTGAGCGACAGAAAGCCGGCCGCTTCCGACTCTTTTAGGAAGGCTGCGTCGAGCGCGGCGTCCTGAAGCATGAAAGGCACGTTCATCAGCGAGCGCGCATTGAGCGCGACCGGATTGCGGTAAAAACCGCTGCTGCCGTCGATGGCCGAATACAGGGCTTCGGCCTTGCGCCGATTGTTGACCTCGAA
>JBBQIA010000037.1:0-10840 GCA_038324485.1 Lysobacterales bacterium | reverse complement strand
GGGCGTGCCGGCGGCGCTGGCGGGCTGGATGAACCTCGACATTCGTCACCAGTGCGGCGAAAAGCTCGCCGACGAAGCGCGTGCGGCCTACGCCGTGTCGAAACTGCAGGCGCGCATCGAACCCTTCATCATCGACATGGCCGAGGCCTACGCTTGGGCCGACTTGGTCATCAGTCGCGCTGGCGCATCGACCTTGGCTGAACTCTGTGCGGCGGGCGTGGCCAGCGTGCTCGTTCCGTACCCGCAGGCCGTGGACGATCACCAAGCGCGCAACGCTGAATTCATGGCCGAAGGTGGCGCCAGCGTGTGGCTGCGACAGACCGAAACGCTAGGCCGTGAATTGGCCGAAGTGCTGAAGCCCCTGCTCGGCGATCGCCGCCGCCTGCTTGATATGGCCCGCGCTGCCCGACTTTTGGCCCTGCCAAATGCCGCCGAGCGCGTCGCCGACATCGCTTTCAAGGAGGCCCGCGCATGATTCGTGGACGGCTCACGCATCCCGGCGACCTCTCTCGCGCCTTCTCGCGCGTGCACTTCGTCGGCATCGGCGGCGTCGGCATGAGTGGCATCGCCGAAGTGATGCTCACACTAGGCTATGACGTCTCGGGTTCTGATGCGGCCGACAACGCCAGCACCCAGCGCCTCGTGCGTTTGGGCGCCACGATTCATCGCGGCCATCGTGCCGAGCACGTGGGCGAGGTGGATGCCCTCGTCGTGTCGAGCGCAATCAAGGCCGAGAACCCCGAACTCATCGAAGCCCGCGCCCGCCGAATTCCGGTGGTGCCGCGTGCCGAAATGCTGGCCGAGCTGATGCGCTTCAAGCGCGGCATCGCCGTCGCCGGCACGCACGGCAAGACCACGACCACCTCGCTGGTGGCCAGCGTGCTCGCCGAAGGCGGGCTCGACCCCACTTTCGTCATCGGCGGCAAGCTGCTGGCGGCCGACGCCAATGCACGTTTGGGCGGCAGTGAATGGCTGGTGGCCGAGGCCGACGAAAGCGACGGCAGCTTCCTGCGCCTGAACCCGCTGATTTCGGTGGTCACCAACATCGATGCCGATCACCTCGAAAACTACGGCGGCGATTTTGAGCGAGTGAAGCAGGCTTTCGACGAGTTCCTGCATCGCCTGCCGTTCTATGGCCTTGCTGTGCTGTGCATCGACGATCCGGAAGTGGCCACGCTGGCGGCTCGCACGCCGCGTCACCTGGTGCGCTATGGCTTTGCACAAAGTGCCGACGTTCGCGCCAGCAAGGTCGTGCAGCAGGGTCAGACCATGCACTTCTTGCTGCACCTGCCCGGCGAGTCACCGGTGCCGATGATGCTCAACTTGCCGGGCCGGCATAACGTGCAGAACGCGCTGGCTGCTGCCGCCATCGGCTGGCAGCTGGGCGTGTCGGCCGAGTCCATTGCGACCGCGCTCGCGGGCTTTGAAGGCGTTGGCCGCCGCTTCAACCTCAAGGGTGAACTGGCTTTGCCGCAGGGCGGAAGCGCGCTCTTGGTCGATGACTACGGTCACCATCCGGCGGAACTCGCGGCCGTCTTTGATGCCGCACGCGGCGGCTGGCCGGAGCGCCGTTTGGTGGCCTGCTTCCAGCCGCATCGCTACAGCCGCACCTGCACCCTGTTCGATGACTTTGCGAAGGTGCTCAGCGACGTCGATGCCTTGGTGCTTTGCGACGTCTATCCCGCTGGCGAAGCGCCGATTGTTGGCGCGGATTCCAAGGCCTTGGCCCGCGCCATTCGCTCCCGCGGTCGCGTCGACCCGGTGTTGGCCGGCCCAGCGAACGACTTGCCTGAAGTCTTGGCTGACGTTTTGCAGCCGAACGATTTAGTGATCGTGTTGGGCGCCGGAGACATCGGCGCCATCGCGCCGCGCCTGATGGCCCAAGGTCTTCCGGAGCGCGAGGCATGAACATGATTGCGGCCCGCACCGCCATCGACGCGCTGAAGGCGCGGCTCGCTGCCATCGCGCCCGCGACCTATGGCCGCGTAGCGGTGCTGATGGGCGGCACCTCGGCCGAACGCGAGGTGTCACTCGATTCCGGTCGCAACGTTTTGGCGGCGCTGCTCAGCCGCGGCATCGACGCGGTGGCGGTGGACGGCATCAGTGCCCTGCGCGAGCAGCTTGCGGAGGGCGGCATCGCGCGCGTCTTCAATATTCTTCACGGCAATCGCGGCGGCGGCGAAGACGGCGTCGTGCAGGGCCTTTTGGCGGCCTTCGGCACGCCTGGAACCGGCCCGAACGTGCTGGGCAGCGCCCTGACCATGGACAAGATTCGGACCAAGCAGGTGTGGATGGCCGAAGGTCTGCCGACGGCGCCCTTCGTGCGCATCGCGCCCGGTGCCGACCTGGCCGCAGCGGTCAGCGCGCTCGGTTTGCCGGTCTTCGTCAAACCCTCGACAGAGGGCTCCAGCGTCGGCGTGTTTCGCGTTCTGTCGGCGGCCGATCTGCCGCCCGCCGTGGCGTTTGCAGCGCTTTACGACGGCGAACTGCTGGCGGAAAAAATGCTGACCGGCGGTGAATACACCGTCGGAATTCTTGGCGACGTGGCGCTGCCATCGGTGCACATCGTTCCGGCCGGCGACTGGTACGACTACCACGCCAAATACATCGCCGAAGACACTCAGTATCGTTGCCCCGGCCTGCAGGACGCCGACGAGGACGCCTTGCGTGCACTCGCCCTCGCAGCCTTTCGCGCTGCCGGCTGCAGCGGCTGGGGTCGCGTGGACGTCATGCGGGACGGCGAGGGTGCATTTCAGCTCATTGAAATCAACACGGCGCCCGGCATGACCAGCCACTCGCTGGTGCCGAAAGCGGCCGCAAACTTGGGCATCGACTTCGAGACCCTCTGCCTTGCCATCCTCGCGCAGACGCTGCCGGAGGAACGCGCATGAGCCGTCTCTTCCAACTGCTGGGATGGTCCTTCGCCCTGCTGCTGCTGGCCATGCCGGTCGTGGCCGTGGTGAACGGCTGGATTGGCAGCGAGCGCTGGCCCATCCGCACGCTCGCGCTGAAAGCGCCGATGAAGCTGGTGGACGAGGCCAGCCTGCAGGCCGCCATTCGTCCACTCGCGCAAAACGGTTTCTTCGCGCTGGACCCGGCGGCGGTTCGTGATGCAGTCGCCATCCTGCCTTGGGTCGATCGCGTCGACGTGCGTAAGCGCTGGCCGGACCGGCTGGAGGTGAGTCTCACCGAACTTCGCCCGCATGCGCGCTGGACGGCGGGACGCTTGGTGTCTGAGGACGGCCGCCTGTTCGCAGCACCGGAGCGCAGCATCGATGGCTTGCCCGAATTCGACGCGCCCGACGCTCGCGTCGACGACATGCTGGCCTTTCACCGCGATGCGCGCCCGGTGCTGTTGCGCGCGGGCAGCGACATTCGCGTGCTGCGCCTTTCAGCACGAGGCGGCTGGTCGCTGATCACCGCCGAAGGGCTTGAGCTCGACATCGGTCGTCAAGACGCGCTGCCGCGCCTTTCCCGTTTCGTTCGCCTGATGCCCGGCCTGCGCAAAAGCGCGGAAGGCCGCGTGCTGGCCCGCGCTGATCTTCGCTACACCAACGGCTTTGCCCTCGTTTGGGCTGAGGCCGCTGCACCCTCTACACCGAGCACCACATGACCCGCAAAAGCGATAAATCCCTGATCGTTGGCCTCGACATCGGCACCTCTAAGGTGACGGCCCTTGTCGGCGAGTACGCGCCCGATCAGCCCATCGAAGTGATCGGCATCGGCTCGCACGAATCGCGCGGCATGCGACGCGGCGTCGTCGTCGACATCGAATCGACCGTGCTGTCGATTCAGCGCGCCATTGAAGAGGCCGAACAGATGGCCGGCTGCGACATTCGCAGCGTCCATGCCTCCATCGCCGGCAGCCACATCCAGTGCCGCAACTCGAATGGTGTCGTGCCGATTGCCTCCGGCGAAGTCAGCTACGCCGATCTCGATCGCGTGCTGGAAGCCGCTCGCGCAGTGGCCGTACCGGCCGACCAGCGCATCCTTCATGCCATCGCGCAGGAATACATTGTCGACGGCTCGCAGGAAGGCATCCGCAATCCGGTCGGCATGTCCGGTGTGCGCCTTGAAGTGCGCGCCCACCTCATCACCGGTGCCACGGCGGCAGCGGCGAACATCAGCAAGTGCATCCAGCGCTGCGGTCTATCGGTCGATGACTTGATCCTGTCCTCGCTCGCGTCCAGCACCGCGGTGCTCACTGCCGACGAAAAAGAGCTGGGCGTTGTGTTGGTCGACATCGGGGCCGGCACCACCGACATCAACGTGTTCGTGGGCGGCGCGATTCGGCATTCGGCGTGCCTGCCGATTGCCGGCGACCAGATCACCAATGACATCGCCCACCTGCTGCGCACGCCCACGCCGGAGGCCGAACAGATCAAGGTCCGCTACGCCTGCGCGCTGGCCCAGCTAGCGGGTCGCGAAGAAACCATCCAAGTGCCGAGCGTCGGCGATCGCGCCCCGCGCCGTCTGGCGCGTCAGGCCTTGGCCGAAGCCGTGCAAAACCGCTACGAGGAAATCTTCGAGCTGGTGCAGGCCGAATTGCGTCGCGCCGGCTACGAAGAACTGGTGCGCGCCGGCATGGTGCTGACCGGCGGCAGCGCGCGCATGGAAGGCGTGGTCGAACTCGCCGAAGAAATGCTGCACATGCCCGTGCGCGTCGGCATTCCTCAGCACATCACCGGCCTCGGCGACGTCATCAATAACCCGGTTCACGCCACGGGCGTGGGCCTGCTGCTGTGGGGACGGCAGATGGAAGCCGGTCCCCGCCCGAGCATGAGTGCCGGCAAAGCCGGCGAAGCGTTCACGCGATTTCGGACTTGGTTCCGAAGCGCGTTTTAAGCGTCGGCCCCCCGACGAATTCACCCCAGAAAGTAAGACCCCCGAGACGAAAAGGACGAGACCATGGCGCAGTTTGAACTCATCGAGAAGTTGGCCCCGAACGCAGTGATTAAGGTCATTGGCGTGGGAGGTGGCGGCGGTAATGCCGTGGCGCATATGGTGAACGCCAATGTGGACGGCGTGGAATTCATCGTCGCCAACACCGATTCGCAGGCCATCAAAAATGTCGGCGCGAAGCTGCATCTGCAGCTCGGTGCCAATGTCACCAAAGGCCTCGGCGCCGGCGCCAATCCGGAAGTCGGCCGTCAGGCCGCCCTGGAAGACCGCGAGCGCATCATGGCCGCACTGGAAGGCGCGGACATGGCCTTCATCACCGCCGGTATGGGCGGCGGCACCGGCACCGGCGCGGCCCCCGTGTTTGCTCAGCTCGCGAAAGAGATGGGCATCCTCACCGTGGCCGTCGTCACCAAGCCCTTCCCGTTTGAAGGCCGTCGCCGCATGCAGGTCGCGCTGAAGGGCATCGAAGAGCTGGCCAGCCACTGCGACTCGATCATCACCATCCCGAACGAGAAGCTGATCACCGTGCTCGGCCGCGACGCCACCATGGTTCAGGCCTTCCGTGCCGCCAACGACGTGCTGCTGGGCGCCGTGCAGGGCATCGCCGACCTCATCGTGCGTCCGGGTCTGATCAACGTCGACTTTGCCGACGTCCGCACCGTGATGAGCGAAATGGGCTTGGCCATGATGGGTTCCGGCACCGCCCGCGGCGACGACCGCGCTCAGGCCGCTGCCGAAGCCGCCATCAGCAACCCGCTGCTCGACGAAGTGAACCTCGCCGGCGCCTGCGGCGTGCTGGTCAACATCACGGCTGGCCCGAACTTCACCATGCGCGAGTTCGACGAAGTCGGCCGCACCATCGAAGAGTTCGCCTCGGAAGACGCCACCGTGGTCATCGGCACCGTGCTCGACCCGGAAATGCAGGACGACGTCCGCGTGACCGTGGTCGCCACCGGCCTCAATCGTGGCGTGCAGGCGCAGCGCATTCCGAATCGCGAAGCCCCGCGCGTCGCCGATCGCGAAGTTGCTCGCCCGCAGGTTCGCCTGATCCGCAACGGCAGCACCGGCGCGGCCGAATACGCCGAGCCGATGGCCAACACGCCGGCCGCCGGGCGCGACACCGGGTTTGTCGGTCTGCGTAACCGTTCGGCAGACGTGGCCCCGGCCACTGCCCTGTCCGACCTGCCGGGCGACCAGAGCTACCTCGACATTCCCGCCTTCCTCCGTCGCCAGGCCGACTGAGACGAGGGGGTGGGCCTCGGGGTTTTCCGTCTCAAACCCCGATGGGACAACTTGCGGGCAGGGGGCTGCCCGCAATGTTGCAGAATTGACACGGAGAAATTCAGTTTTTAAGGTTTCGTTAAAGTGACCCTGTGCTAATGTTCGCGACCACTCGTGTCAACCCCCCTGGGGATACTGACCTTATGTTTAAGCAACGCACCCTCAAGAATGTCATCCGCGCCACCGGCGTCGGCCTGCACAGCGGCGAAAAGGTCTACATGACCTTGCGCCCGGCAGCCATCGACACCGGCATCGTGTTCCGACGCGTCGACTTCGACGTGCCGGTCGAGATCAAAGCCACGCCGCTTGCGGTGGGTGACACCTCGTTGTGCACCGCTCTGGTGCAGGACTCGGTGCGCGTGATGACCATCGAGCATCTGCTCTCGGCCATGGCCGGGCTCGGTATCGATAATGCTTACGTCGACCTCTCCACGGCTGAAGTGCCGATCATGGACGGCTCGGCCGGACCTTTCGTGTTCCTGCTGCAGTCCGCAGGCATCGAAGAGCAGAGCGCACCGAAGCGCTTCATCCGCATTAAGAAGGCGATCCTCGTTGAAGACGGTGACAAGTGGGCGCGCTTTGAACCCTTCGAGGGCTTCAAGGTCGGCTTCACCATCGACTTTCAGCATCCGGCCTTTCGCCGCGCTAGCTCCAGCGCCGAGATCGACTTCTCGACGACGTCCTTCGTCAAGGAAGTCAGCCGCGCCCGCACCTTCGGCTTCATGCGCGACATCGAGTACCTGCGCGAGCGCAATCTGGCGCTGGGCGGCTCGATGGACAACGCCATCGTGCTTGATGACTACCGCGTGCTGAACGACGACGGCTTGCGCTACGAAGACGAGTTCGTGAAGCACAAGATTCTCGATGCCATTGGTGACCTGTATCTGCTGGGCCACAGCTTGATTGGCGCGTTTTACGGGCACAAGTCGGGCCATGCGCTCAACAATCGCCTGCTGCGCACCCTGCTGGCCGACGAGTCGGCTTGGGAAGAGGTCACCTTCACTGACTCGGCGAAGGCCCCGATTTCTTACGCCAGCCCGGCTGCGGCGATCTAAGCCTGCCGGACCCGGCCCCAAGGGGCTGGAAGTGCGTCACCGATCACAGTTTTTGACATGACCCGCCGTTCACCCCGGCGGGTTTTGTTTTTTTGCCGCCCGCTTTGCGAAAAGTTAGCGGTTTTTTAACGAGCCCTTCGTAGACTCGAACCGTCCCGCGCTTCGGCTTAGGACGAGCGTCCGGTTGCGGCCAGACGCATGAGTTGGGCCCTGAGGTCGGGGTCCTGCACCGATTGGGCAGCGGCTTCGAGCGTAGCTCGGGCCTTTGCCGATAGCGGTGCCCCCATCGGCTCCTTCAAGGGGGCGGTGGGTGGCACCACCTTTACCAGCACTGCGCGGGCTTCGAGCCCGGCTTGATGGGCCGCTGTGAGCAGCAGCGAGGTCTCCATCCGAAGCCGGGCCCGCCAAGCGGGCGTAGGAACCACCACCACGAGGGTGTCTTGGGCCAGATTGGCCAAGCGCACCGCTCCGGCCAACGCCGGGGGCAAGTGGCGGCGGAAGCGCTGATCGGCGGCGTCCAACCATTGGGCGCGGGCGACCACCGCGGCGAGGTCGCCCTCGGCAACCCACTGGCCTGCTGGCCGCGGGGGTCGGGGTGCGGAATCGCCACCGTTGCCTGAGTCGTGAACTTTGGATCGAAGCATGCTCAACATCATCGTTGTTTCCCGCCATCTTCGCGCACCGCTCAGCCTGAGTCTCGATTCGGCACGGCAGCGCTGGATCGCCGCCGGCGCTGCCGGGCTGGTGATGTTGGTCGTAGCGGCGATTGGCGGGGCAGTGGTTTACGGGTTCTCCGGCGACGATGCGGCGCTTCGCGCGATGCGCGCCGAAGTGGCGGCCAGCCGCACGACGGTCGAGCAAGCACGCACCGACGCCCAGCGCGACGTCAACGCCATGGCCGCTCGTCTGGGTGAACTGCAGGCGCAGGCCAATCGGCTGAATGCCTTGGGCCAGCGCCTCACCAGCCTTGGGCAGATGAAAGACGGCGAATTCAACTTCGACGACCGCCCCGGCATGGGCGGCGCAGAACCCGACGCAGACCCCACCGAGCTCGCCGCAACCCTCGGTAGCGTTGAAGCGCGCTTTGCCGCCGCCGAGACGCAACTCGACGTCTTGGGTTCCTTGCTAGAAAGCCAAGAGCTGGCTCAGTCCTCTCGTCCCAGCCGCGCGCCGGCGCCGGGCTACATCTCCTCGGGCTTTGGCGTTCGCGCCGACCCCTTCACCGGCAGCCGCGACCATCACCTCGGCATCGACTTCGACGCCAACTACGGCGACCCGGTGAAGTCAGCCGCCAACGGCATCGTCAGCTTCTCCGGCGCCAAGCGCGGTTATGGCAATACCGTCATCGTCGATCACGGCGACGGCTACCAGACCCTGTACGCGCACAACCAGCGCAACCTCGTGCGTGTGGGCGACGTCGTCCGCGCCGGGCAGGAGCTGGCTAAGGTGGGCTCCAGCGGTCGTTCCACGGGCGCGCATCTGCACTTCGAAGTGCATGTCAATGGCCGCCCGGTGAACCCCATGGCCTACATCGAGCGCTTGCGCGGCTAAACCTCGCCGTTGCGTGAAGGCTTGATAACGGCCGCAGGCGTCACCAGCTACAATCGACGGCTGCTTTCGGGCCTGCGCGTGCTCTCCGCGCGCATCGTCCTGTGCCGCTCCCACTTCCAGAAGACCACGCATGCTCAATCGCCTCCTTACCGTCCTGTTCGGCAGCCGTAACGAACGCCTCGTCCGCCAGCTCACCAAGTCCGTCGGCCGCATCAATGCGCTCGAAGCCGACATGCAGGCCCTCGACGATGCGGCGCTGCAGGCCAAGACGGCGGAGTTCAAGGCACGGGTGGCGAATGGCGAGACGCTGGACGCGCTGCTGCCGGAGGCCTTCGCCGTCTGTCGCGAGGGCGCGCGCCGCTCGCTGGGCATGCGTCATTACGACGTACAGCTGATCGGCGGCATGGTGCTGCACTCCGGCAAGATCGCCGAAATGCGCACCGGTGAGGGCAAGACCCTCATGGCGACGCTCGCCGTTTATTTGAACGCACTGTCGGACAAGGGCGTTCACGTGGTCACCGTCAACGACTACTTGGCGCGTCGCGACGCAGCGTGGATGGGCACGCTCTACAACTTCCTCGGCCTGTCGGTCGGCGTGGTGTATCCGGGCATGCCGATGGCCGACAAAGGCGCAGCCTACGGTTCGGACATCACCTACGGCACCAATAACGAATTCGGTTTCGACTACCTGCGCGACAACATGGCGCTGCGCAAAGAGGACCGCTATCAGCGCGGTCTGAACTTCGCGATTGTCGACGAAGTCGACTCCATCCTGATCGACGAAGCGCGCACGCCGCTGATCATTTCTGGCCCCGGCGATGAGTCGCAGGATCTCTACGTCAAGGTCAACAAGCTGGTGCCGAGCCTGATCCGTCAGGCCGATGAGAACGCCGAGGGCGACTACTGGATCGACGAGAAGGGCAAGCAAGTGCACCTGTCCGAGCAGGGCATGGAGCACGCCGAGGAGCTGCTGCGCGGCGCCGGCATCATCCAAGAAGAAAGCCTGTACGCCGGCCACAACATTGCCGTGGTGCATCACCTGAATCAGGCGATGCGCGCCCACGCCATTTACCAGCGCGACGTGGACTACATCGTCCGCAACGGCGAGGTGGTGATTGTTGACGAATTCACCGGCCGCAGCCTGACGGGTCGCCGCTGGTCCGACGGCCTACATCAGGCGGTTGAAGCGAAAGAAAGCGTGCCGATTCAGCGCGAAAACCAAACGCTGGCCTCGATCACCTTTCAGAACTATTTCCGCATGTACGGCAAGTTGGCCGGCATGACCGGCACCGCCGACACCGAGGCCTTCGAGTTCAACTCGATCTACGGCCTTGAAGTGACGGTGATCCCGACGCACCGCCCGATGGTCCGCAAGGACATGCCCGACCTGGTGTTCCTCAACCGCAACGGCAAGTACTTGTCGGTGCTGGAAGACATCAAGGACCGCCACGCCAAGGGCCAGCCCGTGCTGGTGGGCACCACGTCCATCGAGACCTCCGAGCTGATCAGCACCCAGCTGACCGAGGCCGGCATTGCGCACGAAGTCCTGAACGCCAAGCAGCACGAGCGCGAGGCGCACATTGTCGCCAACGCCGGCATGCCGGGTGCCGTCACCATCGCCACCAACATGGCCGGACGCGGTACCGACATCGTGCTGGGCGGCAACTTGGACTCCGAGCTGCAGGCGGCGGGCGAGATCGACAGCGCCACCCGCGACGGCATCAAGGCCGAATGGCAGCTGCGCCACGACAAGGTCAAAGAGCTGGGCGGCCTGCACATCATCGGCACCGAGCGCCACGAAAGCCGCCGCATCGACAACCAGCTGCGCGGCCGCTCCGGTCGTCAGGGTGACCCGGGTTCATCGCGCTTCTACCTGTCGCTCGAAGACAACCTGATGCGCATCTTCGCCAGCGACTGGGTGCAGAAGGCCATGCAGCGCATGGGCATGAAGGACGACGAGGCCATCGAAAGCGGCTTGGTCACGCGTCAGATCGAGAACGCGCAGCGCAAGGTGGAAGCGCATAACTTCGACATTCGTAAAAACCTGCTCG
>JBBQIA010000036.1:0-10911 GCA_038324485.1 Lysobacterales bacterium | reverse complement strand
CCGTTCACTGCGCCAGCCTCTGGCGTTTGAAGTGGGACGACGGCGAGCGCTACGTCAGTCTTTTCTATTACCTGTCGCGCTTTCACGGACTGCACGTGTACGAGCAGTTCGGGCACTTCGTGACCGAGGCCATGACTGACGCCGTGATCGACCGCATTGGCGACGTCTATTTGGCTAGCCTCGACGAACTGATGGCGCTCGACCTCATTCGCCGACGCGACGGCGAAGCGCCGAAACCCAGTAACGGCGAAGCGTCGCTAACGCCGGGTCAGTCAGAGCGCTGGCTTGCGGCTCAAGTCTGCGATGAGGCGCTCAGCGCTTTAAACGAAACGCTTCAGATCACGCTTGAAGGTGCGCTCGATGTCGGTGCGCTTACGAACGCGGTGGCGCTGGTCCAGTCGCGACATGCGGCCTTCCAAACGGTGCTTGATGCCGACCGTCCGAAGCAGCGAGTTCTGATTGCCGAACGACGTCCAATGCGGGTCACTGATCTCCGCAATGAGGCCCAGCCCGATGTCGCCCTCGAGCGCGCTAGCGATGCCGCGCGACGTGAAGCTTTCCGTCTTGGTGAGGGCCCCATGGTCGGGCTACACCTGTTCCGTTGCTCGGACACGCGCCACCTGCTGCAAATGACCTGCAGCCATCTCGTGCTCGATGGCTGGGCCGCCTCGACCTTCGTTGATGAAGTGTCCAAGGCCTACCAGGCACTTCTCTCAAGCCGATCACCGTCCCTTCCTGTGCCCGGCAGTCCCGCGCAATTTGCGGAAGACCTGCAGGCTCTGTTCGCCGGCCCAGCCGGGGAAGGCTGCGCGCGCTACTGGAAAGACGTGCTGGCGAATCCGCCAAACCCTCCGAACTTGGGCGATCGCCGACCCAGTGGCGCTCGGCATTTCGCCGCCGACACCGCGCGTTGGAAGCTCGATAATGCCGATTGGGCCGCATTAAAAGCCAAGGCAAAAGCGGCGCGCCTGACCCCATTTCAGTGGCTGTTTGCGACCGTGGCTGAGTGGGTGGCCCGCGAGTCAGGACAAAGTGACCTCGTCATCGGCGTGCCCTATGCCGGCCAGGCGCTGGGGAAACATCCCGCTCTGATGGCCGACGGCGTGCTCGAACTTCCTGTCCGTGTTTCGGTGGACCTCGACGCACCAGCCGTCGCCCGTCGCGAGCACGTGCGTGCCGCCCTGACAGACGCGCTCGACCATCCGCTGATGACACAAGGACTGGCGGCGCGCCTGCTGGCCCTGCCTTCCAGCGGCGACCTTCCACCGCTTACCGGGATTCTTTTCAATCTCAACCCACGCATCCCGACCGAGGGCTTTGCACCGCTCAGCGTCGATGTGCGTGAGGGCGCAAAGCTAGGCTTGCTCGGCGAGTTAATGTTCAATTTCCACGACGAGGGCGAGACCCTGTCGTTGGAACTGCATTACGCCACTGAGTTTTTTAGCGAGGCTCGGATTGGCACATTGATCGAACGACTCGCTCATTCGATCACCGGCCATCAGGCACCGCTCACTCCGATCGTTGCGCCGCGTGTTGAAGCCTTGGTCGCGGACCAAGCCAAGCGGACCCCGGAGCGCCATGCCCTTCGCTTTGGCAAAACCCGCTGGACCTATCGCGCGCTTGACGAACGCGCCAATCGCATCGCGCGTGAACTTCAGGCGCGCGGCGTAAAGCACGGGGATTGGGTCGGGCTCTGCCTGCCGCGCCAGCCCGACCTCGTGGCCGCGCTCTTGGGCATCTTGAAGGCCGGGGCCGCCTACGTGCCGCTCGATCCATCCTTCCCCCTGCAGCGCCTCCGTGACATGGCCGAAGACGCTGGGCTGCGTCTCCTGCTTTCCGATGAGGAAAATGCCACCCGGTTGAATCTCGCCAACACGCCCAGCCTTCGCCTTGATCTCGACGAGGACGCCATCGCGAGGCATTCGGCAAGTCCGCTCCCCGCCGTGGAAGGGCCCGATGCCGCGGCCTACGTGATCTATACCTCCGGCTCAACGGGCAAGCCTAAAGGCGTCGTGGTCGGGCACGCCGGGGTGGTGAATTTCCTGCAGAGCATGGCGCACACGCCGGGGCTCGGTGCCGATGATCGACTTCTGGCGGTCACCACACTCAGTTTCGATATCTCCGTTTTGGAACTGCTGCTGCCGCTCAGCGTGGGCGCCAAGGTGATCTTGGCCAGCCGCGATGAAGCCAGTGACGGCGAGTCACTGAAGGAGCTCATTCGCGAACGCGGCGTTACCGTCATGCAGGCGACGCCCAGCACTTGGCACCTGCTATTGGAATCAGGTTTTCGAGCGCCGGATGGTTTTCGTGCGCTTTGTGGTGGCGAGGCGCTCAGCCCGGCACTCGCGAAGCGACTGCTCGAGTCCAATGTTGCCGCACTGTGGAACTTATACGGGCCGACGGAAACCACGGTCTGGTCAACCGTCGCGCGCATTACTGATCCGGACCACATCAGCGTTGGGCGGCCCATCGATGCCACTTACGTCCGGCTGCTCGACGAGACTGGCGAAGCAGCTGCCGCTGGCGAAAGCGGCGAAATCTGCATCGGCGGCGTGGGGCTCGCCAAGGGCTACCACGCTCGCCCGGAGTTGACCGCGGATCGTTTCATTCTTGATGACGCGTCGCAGAACTCCGGCGCGCGTCTGTACCGCACCGGGGATCTCGGCGTCTGGAATGCCGATGGCAGCCTCCGGCACCTAGGTCGTCTGGATCATCAGGTCAAGCTGCGCGGCTTCCGAATTGAACTCGGCGAAATCGAGTCCGCACTCGAAGACCTGCCCTCCATCGCACGAGCGGCCCTCAGCGTTGAATCCTTCGGACCGATGGATGACCGTCTCGTCGCTCATGTGGTCGCGGCTTCCGGCCAAACCTTGCCCAATCTCGGCGCCCTGCGGCGGGCGCTCTCCGAACGGCTTCCCGACTACATGCTGCCGCAGCAGGTTCGACCGTTGGCCGCCATGCCCCTGCTGCCCAACGGCAAGATTGATCGCAGAGCGCTCAGCAACAAGCAAGACATCGAACGCATCCCCGAACCCACACCGGCCCGTTCGGGCCCGCAGGCCGAATTATCCAAGCGCATTGGATCGTTGATGGGGCAGCTGCTTCAGCGAGCGACCTTGGGCGATGACGACCACTTTTTTGAGCTGGGCGGGCATTCACTGCTTGCAGCTGAATTAGCCAGCGGCATCAAGGCATTGACAGGGCAACGGCCGAATCTGCGACTTTTGTTTGAAGCGCCGACGCCGAGAGCCCTCGCGGCGCGTTTGCAAACACCGAACCTGACATCCCTATGGCCAGAACTTCAGCCGCGCGATGATCGCTCTTCGGCACCACTGTCCCTGCAACAGCGGCGCGCGTGGTTTCTTGAATGCTCGCAGCCCGGCCACGAAGCTCATCGCCTTCCCTCCGCACATCGGCTTCGCGGGCCACTCGATCTCCCCGCCTTTCAGAAAGCACTGAACGGTCTCGTTGAACGCCAATCCTCGCTGCGCACCTTGTTCAAGACGTCCGCCGACGGCGCCGAACAGACCGTGCGCGATGCGATGGAAGTGTCCTGCCCACTCATCGACCTGAGCGGACTCGGCACGCCCGCCGCGATGGCAGAAATCAGCGTGCAGGCGACGACGCTGCAATCAAGCCCGATGGATCTCCGTCGTGACGCGCCGTTTCTTGCTCGCCTCTATCGGCTCGCAGACGATGATCATGTCTTCGTCTTCGTCGTCCATCACTTGGTGTGGGACGGCTGGTCCTTTGACGTGCTTTATGGAGACCTCTCGGCCCTTTACGCCGCTGCGCTAGCGGGTACGCCAGCGTCCCTGCCGGCACTGCAGATCGACTATGGCGACTTCTGCGTTTGGCAGCAGGCGGCCATTCAAGCGGGCGCCATGAAGCCACAGATTGCGCAGTGGAAGTCTCGACTCTCGCCCGTGCCTCCACGAATTAATTTTCCGTCAAGTCGCGCAAGGCCGAGTTCGATGACGGGGCGCGGGGCATCAGTCATCGCTAGGCTTCCGAACGCAATTGTAAATCGCCTGCATGAACTCGCTAGCCGGAATGGCACGACCCTTTTCGTTGTCTTGCTCACGGCGTACTCGGCGCTGATCGAACAATTTACGTCGCAAAAAACGATGATCATCGGCGTCCCAGTGCGAGGACGCGAGCACCCTGCCCTGTTGCCGTTGACCGGGTTTTTCGTCAACGCTCTCCCCCTCGTGCTGCGCCGCGAAGCCAGTGACTTGAGCTCACGCCTGCACGAGGTCAAGTCGATCGTCACCGATGCCTTGGGGGCCGCAGACGTCCCAATCGAAGACCTTATTCGCGAACTTAGCCTGCCCCGAGACCCCTCGCGAGCCACTCTGTTCGATCTCATGTTTTCGTTTCAGGACGCGCGCGAGCGCCCGTCATCGTGGGGGCCACTCAAGCACGAACGCGTTGATCTGCCGATTACGGGCGCCAGTCACGATCTCAACCTCTGGTGCGTAGAGACATCGTCTGAACTCGAATGCGTGATGACCTACTCGACGGACCTTCTTGATTCCGCGAACGTCGAACGGATGCTTGAGACCTATCTTAAGCAGCTGACCGCATGGACAACAGATGGCTCCGACACGCATTCGATCGTGCCAATCGCGTCTGAAACGACGGAAGAATTGCTGCGGCGCCTTTGGTCAGAGTTGCTGCAAGTCAATGAGATTAACAACGACGATAATTTCTTTGAGTTGGGCGGCCACTCCCTCCTGGCGCTGACGATGGTCAGCCGTGTCGAACTGGCCTGCGGCAAGCGCCTGTCTCTGCTTCGCGTGGGCGACAGCAGCTTGCGCGCCCTCGCGGCGACCTTGTCCGAGGGGCCGGTCGCAAGCGCTTCAGGCCGCAACGGTCATGAGCTGCTCTCGCCCACTCCGACAGACGTCGAGCCTGTCGCGAAGCGCAGTTGGTTTCAGCGACTGCTTGATCGACGATGACGATGTCTGCGTCTGCGCTCCCATTGCAGTACCTTCAGCCGCGCGTGGGCGACGGCTGGATTCATGCCAGCTTGATTCTTCCGCCCGCGCCTCGCGCCTCGTTATTGATCGTCCCGCCGTTTTTCCACGAGTGGCAGCGTGGCTACCGCCTGTTTGCGCTGCTCGCCGATGCACTAAGCAAGGAGGGCATCGCGGTGATGCGCTTCGACTATCGCGGCTGTGGCGACTCGTCCGGAGAGGATGCAGACTTCCTTCCCAGCCAGGCTCTGGCGGATACGTCGGTCGCGTTGGAGACGCTGGCCGCCGCAACGCAGCATCGACCTGTGCTGATGGGTGTTCGCGCAGGAGGCTTAATCGCCGAAGCCGTGGCGGGATCTAGTGGCCACCCTTTCGCCTTTTGGCAGCCTGTGCAGACCGGAATCGAATACCTCAAGGAGTTGCGCCACATGGACCGTACGCAAAGAAATAGCCGGATGCGTTTCCCCTACCTGAAGACCGAGCGACCTGACGACGCCGGCAGCCTAATGGGGCATCGTCTGCATCCTGATTTCGACACTGAACTCTCGGTTTTTCGGCGTTCTGCGGCGCCGCTCTTCGTCGTGGCTCCGCAAGAGGCCGCAGGCAGCGATCCAAGCATCCTCATCGAAGGCCCGCTCAGCGACTGGGCTAAGCAGGTCGACATGGAAAGCCTGGCCCCGCGTCAAGCGCTGCAACATGTGGCGCGAGAGTTGTCCGAGCGACTCAGCGCATGAGATCAGAAGCCGCCATCCAGTTCCCCAGAACGGGCGCCTGCGCGGTCGTCAGCCAGTGCCCAGCGCCGGCGACCGTCGCGCTGCTCTTGCCGAATGCTGGCTTCATTCATCGGTCTGGCCCCTTTCGATTGCACGTTCATCTCGCGCGGATGGCTGCGAAGCTGGGCATTCCGACCATTCGATTTGATCAGCCCGGTGTCGGTGATGCCGTTGCTCCGGCGGCACGACCGCAGTTGGACTTGGCCCTGCAAACCCTCGACGACGCGGAGGCGCTCACCGGCGCAAAGCAGTTTGTGGTCGGCGGTTTATGCAGCGCCGCCGATCTTGGCTGGCAGCTGGCACTGCGCGACCCTCGAGTGAAGGGGCTGCTGCTCATTGACCCGATGGCCCAAAGCGATTCGTTTTGGTTCCGATGGGGCCAAATGCAGTTGGCCCTTCATCGCGGCCCGGGCGCCACCTTCGACTGGCTGCGTCGGCGTCTGCGTCGGCCCATCGGCGCGAATGCGGCCGGCAACGCAGCCCTGCGCGATTGGGTCGACCCTGCTGACGCTGCGCCCCAAATGACCCAACTCGTGGAGCGCGATGTCCGCATTTTGAGCCTCTACACGGGCGGCGCAGCGAACTACTTCACCCATCGACGTCAGTTCGCGGCCACCTATGGCCCAAGCGCAAAGAGTCCGAACGTGAGCTTCGAGCATTGGACCGATTGCGACCATCTCTTTTACCTGCCCGAACACCGCGAACGCCTAGTGCAGCGCATCGCCCAATGGCTCGCGTCCTCGTTTGGAGGCCGCGCTTGAGCGCGTCCGACAGGCCCGCGTTCGACATTGCCGGCTCCAGCCCCTCGGCGCTCTACGGCATGACTCCAGGGCGTCCTAAGCTGCGCGTCACGCTCGTCATTTCGGCCTGCGATTGGCCGGCGTGGCTCGCCGAGATGCTTAAAGGCGTCCTCGATGCCGACTTCCTTGATGTGCAGGTGCTTCGCGACACGCCGACGCCCTCGCGTCGTCGCGGCAGCGCCGCATGGCGGCTATATCAGCGCCTTGATCGTGCCTTGCTCGGCGAACTGGAGCCCGTCCTCGCCGAGTCCGTCCCCGATCCTCGCCTACTCTCCGCACCGCGTCCCGGTGGCCTCGACGGCCTGCGCAGCGCGATTGCGGCATTCACCCCCGATGTCTTGCTGTGCGTGGGTCACTCGCCTGCCCCCGTTGCCCTGTGGCCCTTGGCTCGCCGCGCCGCGTGGTCCATCTCGGCCGAGGCCTGCTCGCAGACCTTTGGACTCATGCACTTGCTGCCCGCCTTTCTTCGCGGCGAAACCAGCGCTCTGTCGGGTCTGCCCGTTCACGACGACCGGCTAGGCGGTGCGCTTCTGCTCGATCCGGCAGAAGTGTCAATCGCGCAACTGAGCTTCATTCGAAATACCGCCTATCAGCTGCAAAAAGCGCCCGCGAAACTCCTTCGCTCGCTTCGACGGCTTCAGCAAGGCCTTCCCGTGGCGTCGGCGCAAACCGGCGATGAGCGCCCGCCTGGCACGCTGGCGACGATCCTTCTGACGGCTCGCCTTGGTCTGCGCAGCCTTCTGCGGCGATTGCCGCGTCTTGCCCGCGCAGAACGCTGGGTTCTGGCTGCACGCGCTGGAGGCGCCGCGCTTGATCCGATCGCTCCAAACGGCAAAGGATTCGAAACCCTGATCCCGCCCGATGGCTGGTTCTGGGCCGACCCCTTCCCCTGGGCACACCAGGGCCAGCGCCACGTCTTTTTCGAGGCCTACAGCTATGCCCGGGCCCTTGGCGAGATCCACGTGTTCACGCTGAATGAGCACGGCACGCCGTCCGCGTCCGAGCCAGCCATCGTCCAAGCCCATCACCTCTCTTACCCGTTTCCGTTCGAGGTCGAGGGGCAGCCCCATCTTCTGGTGGAATGTGCCGCATCGCGCGAATTGACCGCATTTCGTGCCGTCGACTACCCGCGAAGCTGGACGCCTGCAGCAACCCTGCTTCAGGGCTGGCGCATCGTGGATGGCACCTTGACTCAGCACGAGGGGCGCTGGTGGCTCTTCGCCTGCGTCGCGGAAACCCCCTTCGATGACGGAGGCCGGGAATTCACCGAGCTCTTTCTTTTCTTCGCCGACCACCCCTTCGGCCCGTGGCAGCCACACGCGCAAAATCCGGTGGTGTGCGGAGTGAGCAGCGCCCGCCCCGCGGGCCCACTGTTCCGGCAAGACGGACGGCTAATTCGCCCGAGCCAAGACAGCGCGGCGGAGTACGGCCACTGCATGGTCTTCAACGAAATCGTTCGCATGGACACCACGCATTACGAAGAACGCGCGCTCTCGACGCTGAATCCCGATTGGGCGCCGGGCTTGCGCGGGTGCCATACCTATTCGCGCGGCGCAGGCATCGAGCTGCTCGACGCCAAAATGCTGGTGCCGGCCGCCCGCACACGCGCCAAAAAACTCGCCTCGTCGTGAATCCCAGCACGCGCCGCCGATTGGATCTCGCCTGTTTGCTGTTGACCCTTCTGGCACTGGTCTTGCTGCTGATGCCCTTGGTGCAGAACGATCGGTGGACCCTGTGGTTGAACCTGGCTCACGTGCCCGGCTTTGCGTTCTTAGCGTGGCTCTGGGCGGAGGACCTTCTGGCCCGCGATTGGCCGGCTCGGAAACGCTTTTCGACGGTGATCGTGTTTGGCCTACTCGTGGCCGCCATCACCGAAGGGCTTCAAGCCTTCGTGCCAGGTCGCTACGCGGACCTCAGCGACATGCTGCGAAACGCGCTGGGGATTGCGCTTGGCCTCGGCGTTCACGCTTGGCGTCCGGGCCTTTCTTGGACGGCTCGCGGCGGCACGAAACCCTGAACAAGGCTTCAGGCCTGCTTGAAATTGGTCTCAACTTCTCCCATACTCGCGCGCTTCGTTCCTCTCTTAACGCCACAGGTGTCGCATGAAAGTTCTTTCGTCCCTGAAGTCCGCGAAGACCCGCCACCGTGACTGCAAGGTCGTGCGCCGTCGTGGCAAGGTCTTTGTGATCTGCAAGTCGAACCCGCGCTTCAAGGCTCGTCAGCGTTAATTCGTTGCGTGTTTTGAACCTCGATAACGCCGGCCTCAAGCCGGCGTTGTTGTTTTCGGGGCTGGCGATGCCACAATCGACCGACGCCCCCGACACCCGGACCCGGAGAATTGCCATGTTGCTGCGTTCAGCCCTAATCGCGGCGGGCCTCACGCTCGCTTTCGCCACCCCGGCGCACGCCGACCGCCTGCTGATCGATCGCGCCCAAGCCAGCGAGTCCGCCAACCTTCCCGCCCGCGGCCAGTCCATGGCTCAGGTCGAAGCCAAGTTTGGTGCACCCACGCAAAAGCTCGCGCCGCGCGGCGGCCAGAGTGAGGCGTGGCCGGTGATTCACCGCTGGGAATACCCGGAGTTCACCGTTTACTTCGAGCGCAGCCGCGTGATCGACTCGGTGCTCAATCGCGCGTCGCCGCAGGAAACTGGCCCGGCGCCCGTTCAGCAGCCCTAAGTCTTCCGCCCTTCCGAAGAGGCGCGGCGGAAACGCCGCGCCTTTTTTTCTGCCGCGAGCCTCGCATGACGTCGAATCACGCCCCCACTCCCGCGCCCGCCATCCGCTTCCCCGCCGAATGGGAAATGCAGGACGCGGTGCTTATTGCGTGGCCCCATTCGAACACCGACTGGGCCGAGCGACTGGCTGACGTCGAAACCACCTATTCGGCGCTGGGCGCAGCCATCACGCGCTTTCAGAACCTTGTGGTCATCGTTGCCGATTCCGCACTCGAGTCCCATGCCGCCCGCCTGCTCAAGGCCGCAGGCGCGCAGCAAGAGCGCCTTCGCTTCGTGCAGGCCGCTTACGACGACACGTGGCTGCGGGATTCGGGCCCGATCACCCTGCGCGAAGGCGAAGGCTTTCGCTTGCTCGACTTCCGCTTCACCGGCTGGGGCGGGAAGTACGGTGCCGCGCAGGACGACGCCCTCGTCGCGCAGTTGGTCGAGATCAGGATGTTTCAGCGCGCGGCGCACCAGCGCATCGACTTCGCCTTAGAAGGCGGTGGCATTGAAACCGACGGAGACGGCACGCTCCTCACCACCTGGCACTGCCTGCACGAGCGCCACCCCGGCCTGACGCGGCAAGAAATCACTTGGCAGCTGGAGAACAGCCTGCGCCAGCAGCGTGTGTTGTGGCTGGACCACGGCGCCTTGGAAGGCGACGACACCGACGCCCACATCGACACCCTCGCGCGATTTGCCGCTCGCGACGCCATCACGTATCAAGACTGCGATGACCCGGCGGACTCACACTATGTCGGCCTCAAGGCGATGGGTGCCGAGCTCGCTGCACTTCGAACGATCGACAACAAACCCTATCGACTGTTTCCGCTGCCTTGGCCGCGTCCAATCGTCGACGAGGGTCGGCGCTTGGCCGCGTCCTATGCCAACTTCTTAATTATCAACGGTGCGGTGCTAATGCCGGCCTACGGCGACCGCATGGACGCCGCGGCGGCCGTAATGCTCGGCAATGCCTTTCCGAAGCACGCCATCGTGCCCATCCCCTGCCGCCCACTGATCTGGCAGAACGGCAGCCTGCACTGCATCACCATGCAGCTGCCCGCCGGACTGCTGGCCTAAGTGGGCGCACTGACAACGGAATTCCCGATGAGCCGAATCCTGAAAGTTGCCCTCGTTCAAGAAGTAAACCAAGGCGACGCCGAACCGAATCTCGCACGCATTGAACAGCGTGTGGCCGAAGCGGCCGCCGGTGGCGCCAAACTTGTGCTGCTGCAGGAATTGCACAACGGGCCGTATTTTTGCCAACACCAAGATGTCGCAGAGTTCGATCGCGCCGAACCCATTCCGGGCCCCAGCACCGCTCGGCTCTCGGCGCTAGCGAAAGCACATGGCGTGGTCTTGGTTGGCTCCTTGTTCGAGCGACGCGCGCCGGGTCTGGCCCACAACACGGCGGTGGTGTTTGACACCGACGGCAGCCTCTGCGGCACGTATCGGAAAATGCATATTCCGGACGATCCGGGCTTTAACGAGAAGTTCTACTTCACTCCCGGCGACCTCGGCTTCAATCCCATCAGCACCTCGGTCGGCAAACTCGGCGTGCTGGTCTGCTGGGACCAGTGGTATCCGGAAGCCGCGCGAATGATGGCGCTCGCAGGTGCCGACGTGCTGCTGTACCCGACCG
>JBBQIA010000035.1:0-11509 GCA_038324485.1 Lysobacterales bacterium | reverse complement strand
TTACCTCGTCGCCATCCTGTTCATCGTGTTCGACCTTGAGATCGCTTTCGTCTTTCCGTGGGCGGTGGTGTTTCGAGACGTCGGCGAGCCTGCGCTATGGGCCATGGGTGTCTTTCTCGGCATCTTGGTGTTCGCGTTCATTTACGAATGGAAGAAGGGAGCGCTCGAATGGGAGTGATCCAGACGGTCTCGCGCGTCATGCACAACCCGGAGCCCTTGGGTCGGGTTGATGACTTGCTGCGCCCCGAGTCCGACAACCCGCTTTTTGAGCGCGGCTTTGTCACCACCTCGGTCGACACCCTCGTCAATTGGGCGCGCACCGGCTCAATGTGGCCGATGACGTTCGGCTTGGCCTGCTGCGCTGTCGAAATGATGCATGCAGGTGCTGCACGCCTTGACCTGGATCGCTACGGCGTGATTTTCCGGCCGTCGCCGCGTCAGTCGGACGTCATGATTGTGGCCGGCACTCTTGTCAACAAAATGGCGCCTGCGCTTCGCAAGGTCTACGACCAGATGCCGGAGCCGAAGTGGGTCATTTCGATGGGTAGTTGCGCCAATGGCGGCGGTTACTACCACTACAGCTATTCCGTGGTGCGTGGCTGCGATCGCGTGGTGCCGGTGGACATTTACGTCCCCGGTTGCCCGCCGACCTCGGAGGCGCTCGTCTACGGCATCCTGCAGTTGATGAAGAAAATTCGCCGTACCAACACGATCGCTCGCTGATCGTCGTCTGACACTGGAACGTAAGCAACCAACGACCATGGCTGAAGCAAAGCTGCGCCTCGCTGAACGTCTCCGCGCCCGCTTCGGCGATCGTGTCCTTGCACTTGTCGAAGCGCATGGTGAAACGACTCTGGAAGTCGCGCCGTCCTGCTACGCCGATGTCGCTCGCGCGCTGCGCGATGAGGCCGAGTTTCATTTCGAGCAAGCCGTCGATTTGGCCGGCCTCGATTTCCTTGGCTACGGTGTGGGCGAGTGGGAAACTACCGACGTCAGCGCCGAGGGGTTTTCTCGCGGCGTCGAGGGCGACGGTCCGGGCCGCTTCCGTTGGGAAAATCGCCCGCAGGGGCAGGGTCCCGACAAGCGTTTCGCCGTATCCCTGCATTTGCTGTCGATGCGCCACAACGAGCGTCTGCGTCTGCGCACCTTTGCCGCGGACAATGCGCTTCCGGTTGTTCCGTCGCTGGTGGAAGTGTGGGCCGGCTTGGATTGGTTCGAGCGCGAAGCGTTCGACCTGTTCGGCATTATTTTCGAAGGCCACCCCGACCTTCGCCGCATCCTGACGGACTACGGTTTCGTCGGGCACCCGTTCCGCAAAGACTTCCCGCTAATCGGCAATGTCGAAGTGCGCTATGACGCCGAAAAACAGCGCGTCGTCTACGAGCCCGTGACCTCAGTCGAACCGCGCGTTGGCGTTCCGCGCGTGGTGCGTGAGGACTCGCGCTGGCAGCAGTCGGCGTCGGAAACCACGGCGAAGAAGGCCTGATCGCATGACCCAGGAAATCCGCAACTACACGATGAACTTTGGGCCGCAGCATCCGGCGGCTCACGGCGTGCTGCGCTTGGTGCTGGAGATGGACGGCGAAACCGTTCGTCGCGCCGACCCGCACATTGGCCTGCTGCATCGTGGCACTGAGAAATTGGCCGAGTCGAAGCCCTATAACCAGTCCATCGGTTACATGGATCGCCTCGACTACGTCTCGATGATGTGCAACGAGCACGCTTACGTCATGGCCATCGAGCGCCTGATGGGCATCGAACCGCCGCCGCGCGCGAAGATGATTCGCACGCTGTTCGACGAAGTCACGCGCATCCTCAACCACTTGATGTGGATCGGCACCAACGGCCTCGACCTTGGCGCGATGGCGATGTTTCTCTATGCCTTCCGCGAGCGCGAAGAGTTGATGGACTGCTACGAGGCGGTCTCCGGTGCGCGCCTGCATGCGACCTATTACCGTCCGGGCGGCGTCTACCGCGATCTTCCCGACGTGATGCCGAAGTACGCCGAGTCGCCGTGGCGTAAGGGCAAGGAACTGAAGCGCATCAACGAGTGGCGCGAGGGGTCGATGATCGACTTCCTTGATGCCTTCGCGGATGAGTTTCCAAAGCGCGTCGACGAGTACGAAACCCTGCTCACCGACAACCGCATTTGGAAGCAGCGCACCGTCAACATCGGCATCATTACGCCTGAGCAGGCTTTGGCCTGGGGCATGACCGGCCCGATGCTGCGCGGCTCTGGCATTGCGTGGGATTTGCGCAAGAAGCAGCCCTACGCCAGTTACGCCGAAATGGATTTCGACATTCCGATCGGCACCAGCGGCGACTGCTACGACCGCTACTTGGTGCGCGTCGAGGAAATGCGCCAGTCGGCTCGAATCATCAAGCAAGCCGTGGCTTGGCTGCGCGTTAATCCGGGGCCGGTGATGGCCGACAATTTCAAAGTGGCGCCGCCCTCGCGCGAAGCGATGAAAGGCGACATGGAAGCGATGATTCACCACTTCAAGCTCTTCACCGAGGGCTACTCCGTGCCCGCCGGCGAGGTCTATGCCGCCGTTGAAGCGCCGAAGGGCGAGTTCGCTGCGTACATCGTTTCGGACGGCGCCAATAAGCCCTTCCGCCTTAAGCTGCGCGCGCCGGGCTTTGCGCATTTGAGTTCGATGGACACCATCGTGAAGGGTCATATGTTGTCCGACGTGGTGGCCATGATTGGCACCTATGACGTCGTGTTCGGAGAGATCGATCGATGAAAGCCACGGGTAATTTCGAGGCCTGCGAGCACGTCGACCCGATGGTCGCGCTGAGTGACGCCACGCGCGCTCGCATCGAAGAATGGCTGGCGCGCTTTCCGGCGGATCGTCGTCGTTCGGCGGTGATCCAAGCCCTGATTGCGGCGCAGGAGCAGAACCAAGGCTTTCTGACCGACGAACTGATTGCTGCCGTCGCGAAGTACATCGGCATTCCGCCAGTGTGGGGCTATGAAGTCGCGAGCTTCTATTCGATGTTCGCGCTGGAGCCCGTCGGCCGAAACGTGGTGGCGGTCTGCACCAACATCAGCTGCTGGCTCAACGGCGCGGAAGACATCGTCCGTCACTGCGAGAAGAAGCTTGGAATCAAGAGCGGCGAATCCACCGCCGACGGACGCATTTGGTTGAAGGTGGAAGAGGAATGCCTCGCCGCCTGCTCCGCTGCGCCGATGATGGTGGTCAACGGCCATTACCACGAGAAGCTGACGCCGGATTCGGTGGACGCGCTCCTCGACGAGTTGAAGTGAGTCCTCCTATGGCACATCACGCACATCACACCACCACTGGTCCCGTCGGCCCCGCGCCGCAGGAGCATCAGGTCGTCTACACCACGCTGCATTTCGATAAGCCGTGGTCCTACGAGAACTACCTGAAGGTTGGCGGCTACGCGGCTTGGCGGAAAATCCTTGCCGAGAAGATTCCGCCCGAGCAAATCATCGACCAAGTGAAGCAGAGCTCGCTTCGCGGTCGCGGTGGCGCGGGCTTTCCGACCGGTTTGAAGTGGAGCTTCATGCCGCGCAATGCGCCGGGCCAGAAGTACATTTTGTGCAACTCCGATGAGTCGGAGCCGGGCACCTGCAAAGATCGCGACATCCTTCGCTACAACCCGCATGCGGTCATCGAAGGCATAGCGATTGCCTGCTACGCCACCGGTTCCACCGTGGCCTACAACTACATGCGCGGCGAGTTTCACCATGAGCCCTTTGAGCATTTCGAAGAGGCGCTGAAGGAGGCCTACGCCAACGGTTGGTTGGGCAAGGACATCCAAGGCAGCGGTGTCGACGTCGATCTGTATTCCGCGTTGGGCGCGGGCGCCTACATCTGCGGTGAAGAAACCGCGCTGATGGAGTCGCTGGAAGGCAAGAAGGGCCAGCCGCGTTACAAGCCGCCGTTCCCGGCGAACTTCGGTCTTTACGGTCGTCCGACCACGATCAACAACACCGAAACCTACGCTTCGGTACCTGCGATTATTCGCAACGGCGGAGAGTGGTTTTTGGGCTTGGGCAAGCCGAACAACGGCGGCCCGAAGATTTTCTCGGTGTCGGGCCATGTGGCGAAGCCGGGCAACTTCGAGATTCGTCTCGGCACGCCCTTCAGCGAGTTGCTGGAAATGGCGGGCGGCATGCGCGCGGGTCGCCGCTTGAAGGCGGTGATTCCGGGCGGATCCTCCATGCCGGTGCTGCCGGGCGAGACCATGATGGGTCTCACCATGGACTACGACAGTCTGCAGAAGGCCGGTTCGGGCCTAGGCTCGGGCGCCGTCGTGGTAATGGACGACACGACCTGCATGGTTCGCGCCTGCCAGCGCATTGCGCGCTTTTACTTCAAAGAGAGCTGCGGTCAGTGCACGCCCTGTCGCGAAGGAACGGGTTGGATGTACCGCGTGCTGACCCGCATGGTCGAGCACAAGGCCACCCTCGACGACCTGCATATGTTGAAAGCAGCCGCAGGTCAGATTGAAGGCCACACCATTTGCGCGTTCGGCGAGGCGGCGGCTTGGCCGGTGCAGGGATTCCTGCGTCAGTATTGGGCTGAATTCGAGTACGCCATCGTCAACAAGCGCTTCTTGGTTGATGACCAGGCCGCGGGTGTTGTCGTGACGGAGGAAGCGGCATGAGTACCGTGTTGCCCGTGGCCCCCGCCGTTGATGTGGTGAACATCGAAATCGACGGCGTGCCGATGCAGGCGCCGAAAGGCTCGATGCTGATTCAGGCTGCTGATGCCGCCGGCATCGCGATTCCGCGCTTCTGCTACCACAAGAAGCTGCCGATCGCGGCCAACTGCCGCATGTGCCTTGTTGATGTCGAAAAAATGCCGAAGCCGGCGCCGGCCTGCGCTACGCCGGTGATGGAAGGCATGAAGGTCACCACCCAGACCAAGCGCGCACTCGATGCGCAGCGCAATGTCATGGAGTTTCTGCTGGTGAACCATCCGCTCGACTGCCCGATCTGCGATCAGGGCGGCGAGTGCGAACTGCAAGACGTGTCGATGGGCTACGGCCGCTCGGTCAGCCGCTATGTCGAGCGCAAGCGTGTCGTCGCCGACGAAGATTTGGGTTCGCTGGTCGCA
Source organism: Lysobacterales bacterium (assembly GCA_038324485.1). Taxonomy (GTDB): domain Bacteria; phylum Pseudomonadota; class Gammaproteobacteria; order Xanthomonadales; family Xanthomonadaceae; genus Silanimonas. The sequence goes on along the minus strand of JBBQIA010000035.1, from coordinate 6,416 downwards.
ACCGAAATGACGCGCTGCATTCACTGCACGCGCTGCGTTCGTTTTACTGCAGACATTGCGGGCACCTACGAATTAGGCGGCATGTATCGCGGTGAAAACCTGCAGATCGGCACCTACGACGGCAAGCCCTTGATGAGCGAGATTTCGGGCAACGTCATTGACGTCTGTCCGGTTGGTGCGTTGACGAACAAGGTCTTCCGCTTCAAGGCGCGTCCGTGGGAGCTTGTGGCCCGCGAGTCCATCGGCCTGCATGACCCGCTCGGCTCCAATCTATTTCTGCACGTGCGCCGCAACGACGTACTGCGCATCGTTCCGCGCGACAACGAAGCCGTGAACGAGTGCTGGCTTTCGGATCGCGACCGCTATTCGCATGAAGGCCTCAACAGCGATGATCGCGCTGAACAGCCGCTCGCGAAGCAGGCCGACGGCAGTTGGAAGGCCGTCTCGTGGGACGACGCGTTAAGCATGGCGGCGAGCCTGCTCAAAGCCTCGTCGGCCGAAACCGGCCTGCTGGTGAATGCCTCCGCATCGAATGAAGAAGCCGCGTCGCTGGCGCGTTTGGCCGCAGGCCTCGGCACGCCGCATCTTGATCATCGTTTGACGACGCTCGACTTCGCCGATCAGCCGGTGGCTGAAGTGGCGGGCCGCTCTGCTGCCGATCTCGAGACCGCGGACGTCATCCTGTTGGTGGGCACCAATCTCCGTCACGAAGTGCCGCTGCTGCATCAGCGCGTGCTGAAAGCGACGAAGCGCGGCGCGAAAGTCTTCGCCATCAATCCCGTTGATTTTGCGGCCAGCCATCCGATCGCCGGCAAGGCAATCGTGGCGCCGTCGGCGCTTCCCGGTGTGCTGTCGGCCCTAGCCAGTCACCTCGGTGCCGTGCTGCCTGCGAGCATGGCTGTCGCCATCGAAGATGCGGCGCTAGCGTCCATCGCCTCGGCCCTGAAGGGTGCAACGGCCGGTGTGGTGATTCTTGGTGAAATCGCCGAGCGTCACCCGTATGCCTCGCATCTCCGTGCTGCAGCACACGCGATTGCCAAGGTCACTGGCGTGGCGCTGAATCGACTGCCGCAGGGTGCCAATGCCGTCGGTGTGGCGCAGTACGGCGTCCTGCCGGGTTCGGGCGGGCACGCGGTTGCCGCACAGTTGTCCGAACCGAAGCCCGCATACCTGCTCTACAACATTGAGCCGGCCTACGATTTTGCCGACGCAACGAGGGCGCTGAAGGCCTTGTCTGGCGCGAAAGTGCTGGCCCTGTCGGCCTACGCCAGCGAGTCCTTGAAGCAGGTCGCTGACCTGATTCTGCCGATCGCGGCGAGCGCGGAGATCGACGGCAGCTACACCAACCTCGACGGTCGCGTGCAACTCACCAGCGCCGGCGGAAAGCCGCGCGGCGAGTCGCGTCCGGGCTGGCGCGTGCTGCGTGCCTTGGGCGGCGCCATGAACTTCGCGGGTTTCGATCACCTTGACCTCGGAGGTTTGCGCGCGTCGATGTCGCCGAACGCGGTGAGCTCGTCATCGGGCCTGTCCGGCATCGGCGAGGCGTCGAAGGGCTTCGAGCGCGTGTGCACCACGCCCATCTACCGCGGCGATGCTCAGCTTCGGCGCTCGACGGCGCTAAACGCGCATCCCCTGACGAAAGGGCAGGGCATTGAGCTGCACCCGGAGGATGCGAGTGCGTTGGGTCTCATCGAAGGCTCGATGGCAAAAGTGGCGGATGACAACGGCCACGCCGCGCTGCCGGTTCGCCTGAACCCGCGCGTTGCGCGTGGTGCGGCGTGGATCGAGTCGGCTTACCCGGCCACCGCACCCTTGTCCACGACTGGCGCGCTGACCATCACCAAGGCAGGTGCCTGATGGACCTCATCGCGCCGTTCCGCGATTACCTGCTCGACTTTGGCGCCGTCGGCACGGTGGCCTGGATGCTCGTTAAGATCATCCCGCTGATGCTGTCGCTGACCATCGCTGTGGCATTTTTTACGCTGTTCGAGCGCAAGGTGATCGGCTGGATGCATTCGCGTCAGGGGCCGGTGTACATCGGTCAGCTCGTGCCGGGGCTGGGCGTGATCCAAGCCTTCGCCGACGTGTTCAAGATGCTGTTTAAGGAAAGCATCGTGCCGTCCAGCGCGAATGCCTTCCTGCATCGTTTGGCCCCGTTGATTGCGCTGGCACCCTCGTTCGCGGCGTGGACGGTCATCCCGTTTGGCGACGGCCTCGTGATCTCGGACGTCGACGCCGGGTTGCTGGTGCTCTTGGCCCTGACCTCGATGGGCGTCTACGGCATCATCATTGGCGGCTGGGCGTCCAACTCGAAGTACGCCTTTCTTGGCGCCTTGCGCTCGGCCGCACAGGTCGTGAGCTACGAGATCGCGATGGGCTTCGCGCTCGTCGGCGTTTTGGTAGCGGCCGGCACGATGAACCTCACGGCCATCGTCGAAGCCCAGCGCGGTGACGCTGGCATGTTCGAGTGGTTCTGGCTGCCGCTGTTTCCGCTCTTTATCGTCTACTTCATCTCGGGCGTGGCCGAAACCAACCGCGCGCCCTTCGACGTCGCCGAGGGCGAGTCGGAGATCGTGGCAGGCTTCCACGTTGAATATTCCGGTTCTGCGTTTGCGATCTTCTTTCTCGCCGAATACGCGAACATGATCTTGATCAGCTTCCTTGCGGCGCTGTTCTTCCTCGGCGGCTGGCTCTCGCCGTTCCCGGAATCGGTGCCCGTGCTCGGCGTCGCCGGCCCGTGGTGGCTGCTGCTCAAGGCCCTGCTGTTCGCGTTCTGCTTCGTGTGGTTCCGCGCGACCTTCCCGCGCTACCGCTACGACCAGATCATGCGCTTGGGCTGGAAAGTCTTTATTCCCATCACCATCGTCTGGACCTTCGTCGTGGCCGTTATGGCCTACGTCGGCTGGTTCGAGATCGGCCGCTAAGGTCAGGCCAAAAAGGACCCGAATGAATCGCGTGACTGCCTACATCAAAAGCCTGCTGCTCTTGGAATTGCTCCAAGGGTTGTGGGTCACTCTTGCTTACATGTTCAAGCCGAAGTACACGCTCAATTACCCCTACGAGAAGATGCCGCAGTCGGCGCGCTTCCGTGGCCTGCATGCGCTTCGTCGTTATCCGAACGGCGAAGAGCGTTGCATTGCCTGCAAGCTCTGCGAAGCGGTTTGTCCGGCATTGGCGATCACCATCGATTCGGACGCGCGCGCTGACGGCACGCGCCGCACGACCCGCTACGACATCGACCTGTTCAAGTGCATCTTCTGCGGTTTTTGTGAGGAGAGCTGCCCGGTTGACTCGATCGTGGAGACGCACATTCACGAATACCACTTCGAGAAGCGCGGCGAGAACATCGTGACTAAGCCGCAGCTTCTCGCCATCGGTGATCGGTTTGAGGCAGAAATTGCCGAACGCCGCTTGGCCGATTCGGCCTTCCGCTAAGCGCAGGGATACGGAAAACGTATGGAACTCATCGCGTTCTACCTCTTTGCGGCCTTCGCTGTCGGCTCCGCGTTGGGGGTGATCCTCTTCAAGAACCCGGTGCACGCGGTGCTGTGCTTGGTGCTCACCTTCTTCTCGATGGCCTGCTTGTTCTTGCTGCTTCAGGCGGAGTTCCTCGGCGTGGCGCTGGTGCTGGTCTACGTCGGGGCCGTGATGGTCTTGTTCTTATTCGTAGTGATGATGCTCGACATCAATACTGCGCCGCTGCGCGAAGGCTTTGCCCGCTATCTGCCGATTGCCGCGGTCGTCGCCGGTCTGATGTTCGTGCAGATGCTGGTGCTGCTGGGCGTGACCACCGGCCAGCGCAACGTGGCCTTTCCCAGCGCCGACCCTGCGGCGGCTTTGGGACTGACCAATCTTGAGTGGATCGGCCGCGCGCTGTTCACTGGCTATCTCTATCCGTTCGAGATCGCTGCGGTGTTGCTGACCGTCGCCATCCTCGCTGCGGTGATGCTCACCTTGCGTCGTCGCGTGGGTGCGCGACATCAAGATCCGGCCAAGCAGTCGGCGGTTCGCAAAGAAGACCGCGTTCGCGTGTTGAAGATGGCCTCAGAAGTTCGCAAGCCGGAAGGTGACGCATGATCACGCTCGCGCATTTCCTCACCTTGGGCGCGATTCTTTTTGCGCTGAGCGTGGCGGGCATCATCATCAATCGGAAGAACGTCATCGTGCTGCTGATGTGCGTTGAGCTGATGCTGCTGGCGGTGAACATCAACTTCGTCGCGTTCTCACGTTTTTTGGGCGACGTGCACGGCCAAATCTTCGTGTTCTTCATCCTGACGGTCGCGGCGGCGGAAGCAGCCATCGGTCTCGCCATCCTTGTCACGCTCTTCCGCAACAAACGGACGATCAACGTGGCCGAACTCGATTCGCTGAAGGGCTGAGATGGAACACACCTTGTCGACCAATCTGCTGTTGGTCATTGCCCTAGCGCCGCTGTTCGGCTCGATCATCGCCGGCCTGTTTGGGCGGCAGGTGGGGCGCTCCGGCGCGCACACGGTCACCATCCTTGGCGTGGGCTTGAGCTTTGCGCTGTCGTGCCAGGTGCTCTGGCAGCTGGTGAGCGGCGCCGATCCCTACAACCAGAACCTGTACACCTTCTTTGAAGTGGGCGGTTACTCGGCCCATGTCGGATTCATGGTCGATAAGCTGACCGCGATGATGATGGTCGTCGTGACCTTCGTGTCCCTGCTGGTGCACATCTACACCATCGGCTACATGGCCGAAGACGAGGGCTACCACCGCTTCTTCAGCTACATCTCGCTGTTCACCTTCTCGATGTTGATGCTGGTGATGAGCAACAACTTCCTGCAGCTGTTCTTTGGCTGGGAAGCCGTGGGCTTGGTGTCTTACTTGTTGATCGGCTTTTGGTACAAGCGCCCGACGGCCGTGTTCGCCAACATGAAGGCCTTCGTGGTGAACCGCGTGGGCGACTTTGGATTCCTGCTGGGCATTGCCGCACTGCTCTATGTCTATGGCTCGCTCGACTACGCCACGGTGTTCGCCAAGGCGACGAACGGCGTCGGCCAGACCCTGACCTTGTGGGATGGCTTCAGCGTCTTTGGTTACGCCTTTGGCGCGGTCAGTGTCGATGCGATGACCTTTGCGGCCGTGTGTTTGTTCATCGGTGCGATGGGTAAGTCGGCGCAGGTGCCGCTGCACGTGTGGCTGCCGGACTCGATGGAAGGCCCAACGCCGATCTCGGCCTTGATCCACGCCGCGACGATGGTGACCGCGGGCATCTTCATGGTCAGCCGCATGTCGCCGGTGTTTGAGCTCAGCCCGACGGCGCTGCAGTTCATTCTGTTTATTGGTGCAACGACGGCTTTGTTCACCGGCCTGATCGGCATGGTGCAGAACGACATTAAGCGCGTGGTTGCCTATTCCACTCTGTCGCAGCTGGGCTATATGACTGTGGCGCTGGGCGTCTCGGCCTATGGCGCAGCGGTGTTTCATTTGATGACGCACGCCTTCTTCAAGGCCCTGCTGTTCCTTGCGGCGGGCAGCGTGATCATCGGCATGCATCACCAGCAAGACATGAAGAAGATGGGCGGCTTGCGTAAGTACATGCCGATCACCTACTGGACCTCGCTGATTGGCACCTTGGCCTTGGTCGGCTTCCCGTTCCTGTCTGGCTTTTATTCGAAGGACAGCATCATCGAGGCGGTGAAGGCCGCAGGCGAGGGCGGCAGTTGGGTGAACCAGTACGCCATCTTCGCGGTGCTGGCCGGCGTGTTTGTCACCAGCTTCTACAGCTTCCGTCTGTTCTATCTGACCTTCCACGGTGAAGAGCGCTTCCGTCAGGTGGACGACTCGCATGACGAGCACGCTCACGACGACCACGCTCACGATGATCACGGACACCACGGCCCGGTTGAACCGCACGAGTCGCCTTGGGTAGTCACCGCGCCGCTGATTGCGCTGGCGATTCCTTCTGTGCTGATTGGATTCCTGACGGTCGGCCCGATGCTGTTCGGCAAAGACATGAGCGGCAGCAAAGACGTGACGCCGTTCTTTGAAGGCGCGATCTATCAGTTCGAGCCGATTGCGAATGAAACGGCACCGATGCTGCCGCCGCAGGTGGCTTTTGTTCCGCTCGCTTCAGGTCCGGCAAACTGCGAACAAGTCTTGGCGCCGCGTGATGCCGATTCATCGGCATTAGCGCCGGACGTTCTCGCGGTAGTCGGCTGCAAGCACTTTGAGAAGGGTTCCGTCGGCTTCGCCCTGCACGGCTTCATGGCGTCCCCGTTCTGGTTGATGTTGGCTGGCCTCGCGCTGGCGACCTTGCTCTACATCGTGAAGCCCGGCCTCAGTACTCGTATTCGCCATGCCCTTGCGCCCCTCGTGCGCGTGCTGGAAGCGAAGTACTGGATGGATCACCTGTGGATCAACGTGTTCGCCGATGGCGGCATCAAGCTCGG
>JBBQIA010000034.1:0-11534 GCA_038324485.1 Lysobacterales bacterium | reverse complement strand
CCACGACCCAGCTCAACAACAGGGCCAGCACGACGACTTGGAAAATGGCCCGGGTGTATTCGCCGGTGCTCGACGCCGCGGTGGCAATTGGCAGAAAGCCCGCGGCGGTAATCAGCGTGCCGGTGAGCATCGGAAAAGCCGTGCTCTGCCACGCGAACGCCGCGGCCTCCATCCGACCGAGGCCCTGCTCCATCTTCACCTGCATCATTTCGATGGCGATGATTGCGTCATCCACCATCAGGCCCAGCGCCAAAATCAGGGCGCCAAGCGAAATCTTGTGTAGGCCAATGCCAAGGAAGTACATCGAGGCAAAGGTCATCGCCAAGACCAGCGGAATCGAAAGCGCCACCACCAAACCGGAGCGCCAGCCGAGACTCAAAAAGCTCACCAGCAAAACGATGATCACCGCTTCGCTCAGCACCTTCACGAACTCGCCGACCGAGTCGCGAACCGAGGCCGGCTGGTCACTCACCTTCGACAGGGTCATGCCGGCGGGCAAGGTGGACTGCAGTCGCGAGAATTCGGTTTCAAGGCGATTGCCCAGCTCGATGATGTCGCCGCCCTTGCGCATCGACACACCGACGCCAATCGCGTCTTGACCCATGAAGCGCATGCGCGGTGCTGCCGGGTCAACGAAGCCGCGAGTGACGTCCGCCACGTCCTGCAAGCGGAAGCTGCGGTCGCCGACGCGAATCGGAAATTGGCGAATGGCCTCGACCGAGTCGAAAGCGCCCGAAACGCGCAGCTTGATGCGGTCGCTATCGGTCTCGAAGAAGCTGGCGCCGACCACGGCGTTTTGGTCGTCGATGGCGCGCTGCACGGCGTCGAGCGGCACGCCCAAGGTGGCGAGCTTGGTGTTCGAGAGCTCAATCCAAATCTTTTCGTCTTGCAGCCCGATTAACTCCACTTTGGCCACGTCGGGCACGCGATGCAGGGCCAGCTCGATGCGTTCGGCGTAATCCTTCAGCGTCGCGTAGTCGAGGCCATCGGCCTGCAGGGCGTAGATGTTGCCGAAGGTGTCGCCGAACTCGTCGTTGTAGAACGGCCCAACGATGCCCGAGGGCAAGGTGTGGCGAATGTCGCCCACCTTCTTGCGCGCCGTGTACCAAAGCTGCGGCAACTCGCGCGAGACCAGCGAGTCTTTGGCGACGAACAGAACGAGCGACTCACCAGACCGCGAGTACGAGCGAATGAACTCGTATTGGCCTGTTTCCATCAGGGTTTTTTCGATGCGGTCGGTGACTTGCGCGGCCACTTCCTCCGCAGTCGCGCCCGGCCACATGGTGCGAACGACCATCACCTTAAAGGTGAACTCCGGGTCTTCCGACTGCCCCAAGCGCTGATAGCTGAACACGCCGACGATCGCCAGAACGATCATCGCGTAGAGCACGAGCGTGCGATTGCGCAGGGCCCATGCCGATAAGTTGAACGGCGAAATCATCAGGGCTTATCCAGCAATCGCGGAGTTGAGACGGTCGACGCCGTTTTCGAGGTTCGCACTGGCGTCGTCCTCGGGTGCAGCGGCGGCGCCGTTTCGCACGGGACGATTGTCGCGGTCTACCGGCGACACCATCTGATTCACTTCGAGCAAATGCACGCCGCTGATCACCACCCAGTCGTTTGGCTTCAGACCGGCCAAAACCGGCACCTGCGTTTCGCCAAACGGCCCGGCTTGAATCGCGACCGGGTTCACGCGCCGGCCTTCGGCGTCCAGCACCCAGACGCTGGGCTGGCCGTCCACGTCGACGACCGCCGACAGCGGTACCGCCAAAGTGGCGACCGAGGCGTTGGCGGCGTAAACGCGAGCGCTCTGGCCCAGCTCGGCGCGAACACCCTCCGGCAAATCCAAGCTAACGCGCGCCGCGAACGTCCGCGCCTGCGCATCGGCCGCCGGCGCAATCTCGCGAACGCGACCCGGTACGCGCTGACCCGGTGCGGCCCAAAGCTCCACCAAGACCGACTGATTGATGACGAAGCGCGCGACGTCGGCTTCAGGCAGCGCAATCGCAATTTCGCGCTCGCCGTCTTCGGCCATACCAAAGGCCGTCTGGCCGGCTGCCACGACCTGTCCAGCTTCCACCTGACGAAGCACGATCACGCCATCCGCCGGCGCCCGCAGCACACCGTAATCGGCCTGATTACCGGCCACGTTCAATTGCGCACGCGCTTGTGCAACCCGCGAATTGGCGGCGTCCAGCGTGCTTTTTCGCGCGTCAAACAGCGATCGGCTGACCAACTGGCGCTGAAACATCACCTCGAAGCGCTCGAACTCGGCTGCGGCCAAGCGTGCGTCGGCCTCGGCAGCGGACAACTGCGCCTGCGCGGCATCGCGATTCAATCGAAGGTCGCCAGCATCCAACGTCGCCAGCGCCTGCCCCGCCTTCACCCGGTCGCCCACGTCCACCAGACGCTGCGCCACTTTGCCGCCCACCCGGAAGGCCAGCGGCGTTTCGTGCCGAGCCCGCACTTCGCCGGCGAAGGCCTGCACCGCGCCTGCCGCCGCTTCCGGCTGCTGCACCAGCACCGGGCGGCCTCGCTCGGGTTCGGCCTCAGGGGCGCCACAGGCGCTCAGACCCGCGAAGGCCATCAGCAGGGGCAGCGCGCGCAGCGCAAGGCGGGGGGAACGGCGGCGGGGAAACTGGGAAGGCATGGCGGGCACAATTGATGAACTCGCCGGTATGGTATATTTCATGAACTCTGCAGTTCAATATATTTCTTGTGACGACGCCTCGCCTGTGAACGAACCTGTCCGCGCCGCTCCACCCGGCCGCCCCAAAGACCCAGAAAAACGCGCCGCGCTCGTCGAAGCCGCGGGCGCGCTGTTTTGTCAGCACGGTTTCGATGCCGTCAGCGTTGAAGCCATCGCGCAGGCGGCTGGCGTGTCGAAGCTGACCGTCTACAGTCACTTCGGCGACAAAGAGGGCCTGTTCACCGCCGCGGTGGAGGCCCGCTGCGAGCAGCAGATGCCGCCAGGCTTGTTCGAGCACCCCGCCGACCTGCCCCTGCGCGACGCCATGACGCGAATCGGCCACGCCTTCGTCGAACTGGTGTTTAGCGACGACGCCATGCAGCTGATGCGCATGATGGCGGCCCAGCCGGTGCAGTCAGGCGATCTGGCCCGGCTCTACTTCAAGGCCGGCCCGCGGCGCACGCTGGACGAGATGGAAGGCTTTCTGCGGCTGGCCACCCAGCGCGGACAGATCGCCATCAAGAACCCCGAGCAGGCCGCCGAGCAGTTTTTCGTCGTTCTGAAGGGCATCCACCATTTCCGCTGTCTGCTGGGGCTGGAAACCCCGCCTCAGGGCGAGGTCTTGGCCCGCCACGTGGCCGACAGCGTCGAATTCTTCCTGCGTGCCCATGGCCTTGGTCGGACGCCTGAACCATGACCTCCGTCGCGGTGACCTTCGTCACTGCCTGGGCGCACCCAACTGCGGCACTCTGGCCGTGTTGCACGGGCTTCAGCCTTACACTATCGCCCCCGTTTCCCAGGTAATCGCCGCATGAGCATCGACTTCAACCAAGCCCGCCACGCGATGGTCGAGCAGCAGGTTCGTCCGTGGGAGGTCCTTGACCGCCGCGTACTCGATGTCATGACCAACATTCCCCGCGAAGACTTCGTGCCGGTGCCGCAGCGCAAGATGGCGTTTACCGATGTGGCGCTGCCGCTGGGCCACGGCGAATTCATGTTCAAGCCGCTTATCGAAGGCCGCCTGCTCCAGGCGCTGGACTTAGCGCCCACCGACGAAGTGCTGGAAATCGGCGCCGGCAGCGGCTTTCTTACGGCCTGCCTGTCGCGCTTAGCGCGCTCGGTGCACGCCATCGAGCGCCACGCCGATTTCGTGGCAGCGGCGCGTCGTCGCTTGGATGAAATCGACACCAGCAACGTGCGTCTGGAACAGGCCGACGCCGCCACGTGGGACACCGCGCAGCGCTTCGACGCCATCTTGGTCGGTGGTGCCGTGGCCGAAGTGCCCGAGCGTTTTCTCGGCTGGCTGAAGCCCGGCGGTCGCTTGGTGATCGTGCGCGGGCTGTCGCCCGTGCAGGAAGCCGTGTGCCTCTTCGCTGATGCGACCGGCCTACGTCGCGAAAGCCTGTTCGAAACCGACCTGCCCTATCTTGGCGGCTTCGCCCCTGAAGCCCGCTTCGCCCTCTAAATGTCTTGATCGAAGGAAATCCCATGCGCCTGCGTTCCCTTGCCCTTGCCCTGATTGCCGCTGGCCTTGCCCTGCCGGCGAGCGCCGCCGACCTAATGCAGGCTTACGAGCTGGCACGCAAGGGCGACCCACAGCTGGCCGCCGCTGAAGCCCGCGCCGCTGCCGCGCAGGCTGCGGTGTCGCAGACTCGCTCGGCACTGCTGCCGCAGATCAGCGCTCAGGCCAGCCTGGCCGACAACAAAGGCGACAGCACCTCGATCGGTACCCAGCCCGACCCAAATAACCCCGGCGGAGTGCTCTTCGGCCAGGCCACCGGCAGCTCGGACACGCGCAACCGCAGCGTCGGCATTAACCTCAGCCAGACCATCTACGACCGCGCCGACTACACGCGGCTGAGCGCCTCGAAGGCGCAGGCCGCGCAGGCGGAAGCGCAGCGCCTCGCCGCAGAGCAGGCCCTTGGCGTTCGCGTGGCCCGCGCCTACTTCGACGTGCTGACCGCGATTGAATCCTTGGCCTCGGCCCGCGCGCAGGAATCGGCGGCCAAGCGTCAGCTGGATCAGGCCGAAACCCGCTTGGAAGTGGGCTTGGCACCCATCACCGACGTGCACGAAGCCCGCGCCAGTTTCGATGGCGCACGCGCCAACGCGATCACCTCGGCCACTCGCTTGGACGATTCGCGCGAAGCGCTGACCGAGATCACCGGCGAGCCGCTGGCCTCCCTGCGCGGCCTCGGCGTCGACTATCAGCCAAAGCTGGACGACACCGACGGTCTGCAGTCTTGGGTCGACCGCGCGCTGGGCGGCAATCCCTCGCTGCAGGCGGCCACGATGGCGCTCGACGCCGCCGAGGCCAATGTGTCGACGGCGCGCGCCGGCCATCTGCCGACGCTTAACCTCAGCGGTGGCTACAACGATTCGTCCACTTGGGGTTCGCGCAGCAACGGCAACTTCAACTTCCCCGCCAGCGGCGCTTCGGACGGCACCAATGTCGGCATCACCCTGACGGTGCCGATCTACAGCGGCGGCTTCATTCAAGCCGGCGTGCGTCAAGCCTTGGCGAATCGCGATGCCGTGGCCGAGCAGTTGGAGCAAGAGCGCCGCGGCATTACCCGCCAAACGCGCAACGCCTATCGCTCGCTGGCCTCGGGTGCCGCCGAAGTGGAAGCCCGCCGCCTGGCCGTGGTGTCGGCGAGGGCCGCGCTGGAAGCCGGCGAAGCGGGCCTTGAAGTCGGCACGCGTACCGTCGTCGACGTGCTGCTGGCCCAGCAGACCCTGTTTGCTGCGCAGACGCAGTTTGCGCAGGCGCGCCACAACTTCTTGGTCAACGAGCTCACGCTGAAGCAGGCGGCCGGCAGCCTCTCGCCTGGCGACATTGAAACCGTGAATCGCCTACTGAACGCCGACGCAGAAGCGCTGCTCGACGCCACCAAGTAAACGATTCCGCGTTGTCATCTGACATCGCAACACGCAGAGGCGGCCTTTGGCCGCCTTTGTCGTTTAGGGCTGCAGCCCCGCCACACGATCAATCAGCGCCAGAGTGCGTTCAAGCGCCCCGCGCTCGCGGTCAATCCGCTGACGCCCCGCCCGCCCGCGGACGCGAGCCTCGTCGGGATCGATAAACAGGCGGTCGACGGCGCTCGCCAACTGCGCGGCGTCGTGCACGATTTCCAAGGCGCCGACATCGCGCAGCAGGGCGGTGATCTCGGTGAAGTTAAAGGTGTGCGGCCCGCTGAGCACCGGCACGCCAAGCGCGGCGGGCTCGAGCAGATTGTGGCCACCCACGTCACACAGGCTGCCGCCGACAAAGGCCACATCGCCAGCCGCCAGAAAGCCGGGCAGCTCGCCGAAGCTATCGATCAAGAACACATCCGCCTTCGCGTCGGGATGCCCCTCGACGCTGCGCCGGCGCAGCTGCAGCCCAGCATCCAGCACCCGCTGCGCCACCGCACCGAAGCGCTCCGGATGACGCGGCGCCCACAGCAGCATGGCGCGCGGATGACGCTCGCGCAGGCGCATATGGGCTTCCAGCACGGCAGCTTCTTCGTCGCCATGCGTGCTGGCCGCAACCCAAATGGGCCGGGCGCCACAGGCCTGCCGCCACGCGATGGCTTCCTGCCGCGTGGCCTGCGGCAGAGGCTGGTCGTACTTCAAATTCCCGGTCACTTCGATGTGCACGTGGTCACCGGCCAGCACGCGGAAGCGCGCGGCGTCGGCCTCCGACTGCGCGGCGATCAAGCGCACGCCGGACAGCGCTAAGCGAATCAGCGGGCCCATCCAGCGATAGCCACGCAGAGATCGCTCCGACAGCCGCGCATTGGCGATGACCACCGGCACGTCGGCGCGGGCGCAGGCCACGAACAGGTTGGGCCAGAGTTCGGTTTCGATGACCACCGCCAGCGCCGGACGTACGCGGTCGAGAAAGCGCCGCACCATGCCGTGCAGGTCGTAAGGCAGATAGACGTGGTGCACCGAGTCGCCCCACAGCGCGCGCACGCGGGCGGAACCCGTGGGGGTGATGGTGGTGATGAGCAAAGGGCGCTCGGGATGGCGCTGGCGCAGCGCGTTGACCAGCGGGATGGCGGCATTGACCTCACCCACCGACACCGCGTGCACCCACAGCGCGCCGGGCGGCAGCGCAGGCAGCGAGTCCAATTGCGCGTAGCGCTCGCTCCAGCGCAGCAAGTACTCGCGTTGACGCAGGCCGCGCCACACCAAGTGGTACAGGGTGATGGGCACGAGCAGCCACAGCAGGGCCGAATAGGACGCCAGCAGCAGGCGCCGGCCGAGGCTTAAAGACATGCCGCGAAGCGTAGCAGCACGCCAGCACGGCGGGCACAGAGCGGGTGCTTACAATGCGGCCATGAGTGCTGCCCTACCCTTACCGCCGCGCGCGTTTGCGCTCCGCCACTGGCCGACCTGGTTCGGCATTGTCTTGGGCTGGTGCGCGGCGCGCACGCCCTCATGGCTGCAGCAGCGTGCGGGGCGCGCTTTCGGCCGCACATTGGGAGTGCTGCTGCCGGGCCGACGCCGGGTCGTCGAGACCAATTTGGCTCTGTGCTTCCCCGAAATGCCGGCTGCCGAACGCGCGGCATTGGCGCGGGAGAATTTGGCCCAGACCGGCCGCGGTGGATTCGAGTTTCTGCGTGCCTGGTGGGGCCGCGTCTCAGAGGGCCGTCCGCGTTACACCGTCGAGGGTCTAGAGCATCTAGAAGCCCTTCGGGCCGAAGGCCGCGGCGTGCTGCTGGTGTCGGCGCACTTCGTGCATTTGGAGCTTTGCGCGCGGCTGCTGTGTCGGCATGCGCCGGTGGCCGGCATGTATCGGCCGCATGGCGACGCCGCCATGGAGTGGGCGGTCAAAGCCGGCCGCCTGCGCTACGCCACCGCGATGTTCGCCCGCGACGAATTGCGACCCGCGCTGAAGCACCTGAAGTCGGGCGGCATCCTGTGGTTCGCACCCGATCAAGAAAGCCGGCGCGGCGACAGCGTGTTCGTGCCCTTCTTCGGCCGACCGGCATGGAGCCTCACCTCGACCCACCAACTGGCGCGCCTATCGGGCGCGGCGGTGTGCCCGTTTTTTCACGAGCGCTTGGCCGATGGCAGCTATCGCCTGCAGGTGCAGGCACCGCTGGTAAATTTCCCCAGCGCCGATGCAACGGCCGATACGGCCCGGGTAATGGCTGCGCTGGAGGCGATGATCCGCCGCGCGCCGTCGCAGTATTTATGGCTGCATCAGCGCTTCAAAACGCAGCCGGGTGCGGAGCGCGGAGCGGCGTATCGCTGAGGGCGTTTAGCCGTAGGGCGAGGGCGCATCGTTAGGGCGCGTCTTGAATCGGCGGTGCACCCAGAGGTATTGCTCGGGCGCCGCGCGGACGGCGCCTTCCAGCTCGGCCATGTAGCGCGCCGCGAAGGCCTCCGCATCATCGACGAGCGCATCAAGACCGGGGTCCCAGACGCGCACGCGATAGCGGCCGTTCGGCTGCCGGGCCATGGCGAAAAAACGCACGCACGCGCGGCCGGATTTTACGAGCTGCGGCAGGGTCGACAGGGTGGCGGCCGGGACGCCGAAGAAGGGCACGAAGACCTGCTGCGTTCGGAAATCTTGGTCGGCGGAATTGACCAGCGGCAGTCCCTCACGAAGCGTGCGGATCATGCCGCGGGTGTCGAACTTACTGACGGTTGGGCCCACGCGCGAACAGCGTGCCGCGTCGAGCGTGCGCTCTAGGCAGGGGTGCCGGTCGTAGCGGCGCACCACGCCGTGAATGAGTCGACCACGGGCTTCGCCAAGGAAACGAACGGCCAATTCGGTATGCATTAGATGGCCGGTCAGCAGCAGAACGCCCTGCCCGCGGGCTTCGGCCTCCTGCAGGTGATGCAGACCCTCAACCTCAGCCAAGCCTGCCAGGGTCGAGCGCGGGGCGAACCAAGCGCGCAGCAGCTCCAGCAGCGCAATCGGCAGCGCCTCTTGGTGGGCGCGAAGCCGAGCCGCGAGTTGAAGTTCGGATTCGTCAGGGAAGCACAGCGCAAGGTTCACTCGCGCTACGCGCCAGCGTCGCCGCAAGAGCGGCCGAACCAACAGCGCAAGCACCCGGCCAAAGTGCAGGGTCAGCCCCTGCGGCAGTCGCGCCAACAGGCCCGCCAGCGCGGTACCCACACGCCCGAAAAAACAAACTTGAGCGACGTCATTTGCGGACGCCAAAGGCGCACTCATGACGCGCTGGGGCGGGCGTCGTCCAACTCGTGACGACGCATCAAGGCACCGGCATAGAGCGCGGCCAGCAGCAGGGTGACGCCCCCCCAAAAGGTCGAATAAAACGCGAGGTGGGTGTTGAGCGGAAACACCGTCACCGCCAGCGCCAAGGCCGGTGCGGCGGCGCGTTCGCGGGCGCTGGCCGGTGCAAACCGCCACGCGCGAATGGCCAAAGCAGCGGCAGCCAGCCACAGCAAGAGGCCGATCAGCCCCGTTTCGGCGAGGATTTCCAAGACGATTTGGTGCGCGTGATAAGCCCCCGGACCATCCCATTCCACGAACTGGTCGTCGGCAGGGGCGTAGGCCTTGTAGGCCTGCTGAAAGTTATCGGTGCCGACGCCGGTCAGCGGATGCTCGATGATGATTCGTCCGGTCGTGCGCCAGAGCGCAACGCGGCCGGACAGCGCGAAATCGATGCCCTCTTCCTTCATCTGCAGGGCTTCAAGGCTGCGCTGGATGCGCGGCCCGAGGAAGTCGGTGGCGGTACTCGCGACCAGCACCGTAAGAATGCCGCCGACCACCAGACCGAGCCCGGTGCGCCGCCAGCCCCACTGGGCCACGCCGCTGACGACCAGCACCAAACCGAAGGTGATCCACGACGCGCGCGCGCCGGCCAGCAAAATCACCACGCCCAACATGGCGGACACCAGCAGCCACGTGAGCGGCCCGCGCCGCGCCGCCGGAAGCAAGACGAACGGCGACAGCGTGGCCAGCACTAGGCCCAGCTTCAAATTGCCCGCGCCGAAAATTCCCGAAAGGCGGTCGGCCAGCGCCGGCCCGCCCAAGCTGTACCCCGACGCCGCCTGCACCAAACCGTCGACGGTCCAGAGGCCCACCAAGGCCGCCAGCCCAAGGGCCACGATGCGCCGCCCGGAGGCCGAGGCCATTGCCATGGCCGCGAACCACAGAAAGGGCAGATAACGCAGGTCTTTGGCGGCTTCGATCGCGCTGTTGCCGCGGTCGATGGCAAAACTGACGGACAGCACTTCGGGCAGCCAATAGCCCAAGAACAGAATGCTGGTGAGGGCCCAGGCTTCGTGGCTCAGGACGCGCATGCCGCCGCGAAAGCGGGTGGCCACCATCAGACCGAAGCCAAGCAACGCACCCAGCGACAGCAGGGCCTCGGCGATGCCGCGCCACGGCCAGCACGCCACCTGCAGCAGCACCCACCAAGGGGCTAGCCGCGCTAGGCGCTCAACCAGCGTGTCGTGCATAGAGGTCCAAAGTGGCGCGCTGCATCGCGTCCAGAGTGTAGGGAATTGAGGCTGGCATCGCCGGTGGCCTGTCCAGCAGCCGCCGCGCCGCCGCCCGCAGGGCGATGGCGTCGCTGGGCGCTACGGCGCCTTCGGGCTGCAGTGCGGCAAGCTGTTCGCCAACGCCGCCATAGGCCCAGCCCAGCACTGGCGCGCCGACCGAAAGCGCCTCGACGACGGTGCGTCCAAAGGCTTCCGGCTGGCGCGACAGCTGCAAGACCAAATCGGCCGCCGCATAGGCGCTCACCACATCGCTGCGCGGTGCTGACACGCGAAGATGCGCGCTCACGCCCAGCGACTCGGCCAGCGTGCGAAGTTCGGCGAGGTAGGCCTCGCGGCCGGGTTCATCGGCACCGAGCATCCACAGCGCGGCGGGAATGCCGTCGGCGTGCAGGTGGGCCAGCAGCGCGATGGCCTCGGCATGGCCTTTCAGCCGCGTGCCGCGACCGGGCATCAGCAGTAAACGCGTGTCGGCAGGCAAACCCAACTCACCGAGCACCGCCGCGCGCGCCGACGCATCCGGTCGCGGACGACGCGGAAACTGCGCGGCATCGACGCCGCGAGCGATCACCTGCAGCCGCGCTGCCGCGTCGGGCCAGTGCGCCAGCACGTAGTCGCGCACGGTGGCCGAAACGCAAATCACCGCGTCGCCGCGCGTCATCACGCCGCTGTAGGCGCCGGGCGAATTCAGACCGTGCACGGTGGTGATGAAGGCGGGCCGGGGCGACAGCCCGATCAGTGCCCCGCGCGCCACCCAGGCCGGCAGGCGGGAGCGAGCGTGGACGATGTCGGGCTTCAGGCTGCGCAGTAGGCCTCGCAGAGCGAACGCGCGGAAGGGCGTCGCCAGCGACTTCGCGCCGATGGCCATGCGGTGATGCGTGCTGCCTGCGCGCTCTAGCGCATCGACCAATCGACCGCCGGCGGATACGACGTGTGATCGGTGTCCTTCAGCGACGAGGGCCGATGCAATTTCCAGCGTGGAGCGCTCGACGCCTCCGGACTGCAGCGCCGGCAGCACTTGGACGACGGTGAGGCGGCGCGGTGAACCACTCACGCGCTCAGTCGGCGAGCACGTACTTCGCGCCGCAGTAAGGACAGACCGAGGTGCCGCCCTCGTCCTCGATGGCCAGATACACCCGCGGGTGCGAGTTCCACAGGCGCATTTCCGGCGTCGGGCAAGACAGCGGCAGGTCGGCGCGCTTCACTTGATACACGCGCTCGGTGTTGGCGGCCTTCTGGGCGGTGGCGTCGGTGGGCAGCATGGGCGCGAGCTCGAGCGGTGGACGCCGCCATTCTAGCCCGCGAGGCCCGCGGCTGTCGGCGCGGAGGCGGGCAGTTCGATGATCAACAGATCGGCGCCGAAGGACGAGACCAACGCGGC
>JBBQIA010000033.1:0-11584 GCA_038324485.1 Lysobacterales bacterium | reverse complement strand
GACGCCCAGCTCGGCAGCTTCGGCATCGAGCTCGCCAACAAAGACACCTCGGTAAAGCCCGGCGACGATTTCAATCGCTACGCCAACGGCACCTGGTTCGACGGCTACGAGCTGAAGGACTACGAGACCCGCTACGGCTCGTTCAACACCCTGAGCGATCAGGCCGAGCTGCAGGTCAAAGCCATCATCGAAGAACTGCAGGCCCGCACCGATCTTGCCGCCGGCAGCGATGAGCAAAAGGTGCGCGACCTCTACGCCAGCTACATGAACGCTGCGGCCCGCGATGCTGCGGGCATCGCTCCGCTGAAGCCGATCCTGGACGGCATCGCCAAGATCGACTCGGTGGCCGCGCTGACGCAGGCCTTTGGTCGCGCCGGCATGGACGGCAGCAATTCGCCGGTGGGCGGCGGCGTGGGCTTGGACCGCAAAGACCCGAACCGCTATTTGGTGGGCTTGGGCGTCGGTGGCCTTGGTCTGCCGGACAAAGATTTCTATCTGAATCCGGAACCGCGGTTCGTGCAGATTCGTGCGGCCTACGTCGCGCACATCGAGCAGATGCTGGGCTTTGCCGGCGTCACTGACGGCAAGCCGCGCGCCGAAGTCATCCTCGCGCTCGAAACCGAAATTGCCAAGCAGCATTGGGACCGCGCGCAGCTTCGCGACCGCGACAAGACCTACAACCTCACGACCTTCGATGAGCTGACGGCGCAGTTCCCGAGCTACGACTGGGCCGCACACTTCGCCGCACAGGGCCTTCCCACCCCGGCGGAAGTGAACATCACGACCCCCAGCGCCGTCGGACCGATCCTTGAGATCGTCGGCAAGACGCCGCTGAACGTGTGGCGCGATTACCTCACCTTCCACACCATCGACAACCACGCACCCCTGCTGTCCACCGAAATCGACCAAGCGGCGTTCGCCTTCAACGGCACGATGCTGCAGGGTCAAAAGGGCCAGCGCGAAACCTGGAAGCGCGGCGTCGGACTGGTGGGCGGTGGCCAAGCCCTTGGCGATGCCGTCGGTAAGGTCTATGTGGCGCGGCACTTCAAGCCGGAAGCCAAAGCGGCGATGGACCTGCTGGTCGAGAACCTGCGCAAGGCGCTTCGTCAGAACATCGACAATCTCGACTGGATGGGTGCGGCCACCAAAGAAGAGGCCTACAAGAAACTCGAGAGCTTCCGCCCGAAGATCGGCTATCCGTCGAAGTGGCGCGATTACTCGGCCGTCACTATCGTGCCGAACGACCTGATGGCGAACGTCATGGCGCTGCGTCAGTACTACCGCAACGACCAGAACGCGCGTCTGGGCACGGTGCCGGACCGCGACGAGTGGTTCATGACGCCGCACACGGTGAACGCGTATTACAACGCCACCTTCAACGAAATCGTGTTCCCGGCCGCCATCCTTCAGCCGCCCTTCTTCGACGTGAATGCCGATCCGGCGGTGAACTACGGCGCCATCGGCGGCGTGATCGGTCATGAAATGGGTCACGGCTTTGACGACCAAGGCTCGAAGTCGGACTGGCAGGGCATCCAGCGCAACTGGTGGACCGATGACGACCGCGCACGCTTCGACGCCCGCACCAAGGCACTCGTCGCGCAGTACAACACTTACTGCCCGCTGGAAGGCCATTGCGTCAACGGTCAGCTGGGTCTCGGCGAAAACATCGGTGACCTTGGCGGCTTGTCGATGTCGTGGACGGCCTACCAGCTGAGCCTCAATGGTCAGCCCGCGCCGTTGATCGACGGCACCACCGGCGGCCAGCGCTTCTTCTTGGCGTGGGCGCAGGTGTGGAAGTCGAAGTACCGCGACGAGGCCATGATCAATCAGGTCAAAGTCGGCCCGCATTCACCGCCGCAGTTCCGCATCAATGGCCCGCTGCGCAACCTCAACGAGTGGTACGAGGCGTTCAACGTGCAGCCGGGTGACGCGCTGTATCTGCCGCCGGAAGAGCGCGTGCGGATTTGGTAATTCGCGGCATGTTGTAAAGAAAAACGGCCGCCTTTCGGTGGCCGTTTTCTTGCCCGAAGAATTTAGGCTGTCAGCGCCCTCCAGCCCATGATGAGCCAGATGCAGGCAAGAAGGGCCATTGATGCCCTCAGAATACGTCGATCCAAGATCGCACGTTTGAATGGATCCAACGTCATCGTCCGCCGATGCCACATTCCGGAAAGAATCCCTCCAAGTAGAAATGAAGTGGCGATGGCCAACCCGAACCAAATTAGTATGGGAGAGTCTGCGGCGCAGGCCCCTAAAAGGAAACCAGTCATGGCCAAGTTCCTGGGCCGCGGTAGGGCAGTCTGCAAGCCCGACCAGCATCTGCTGCGAGAACGCCAAGGAGCGCGTACGTAATTGCTGAGCCAGCACAAGGCACAACCGAAACAACGACGGGCGTGACACATGTTCCCCAAGTTGCAGCACCGGCAGCCACCCCGGGTGCCAAATTTGCGGCGGCGTCGTTACATCTGCCACCACGCCAACGGTCCCAAGATGCTCTGTTGGTCGCAATAATGTAGCGGCAAGTCGCTGGATCGACACCTTCATCGCACGCAATTTCGATGGGCATAGGAAGTGGCGGCGCCACTCCGCCACCTCCGATGATCCTCAAAAAGCCGATGCCGCCGAAGCTCGGGAGTGACGTCGTGACGTTCAATGCGTCAAGGCAAGCATCCGCATTACAAGGCGACTTTTCATCGCCATCTTCATCGTCGTCGCCAGACTTTGAACCAATGCCAGGAAGCCCAAACTCGCTCGCTAGGAGCAGGTGGCTATGGCCGGGAACATTAGGTGGTGAGCCGTTGCGCATCTCGAAAGAAAAATGCGGATTACCGGCAACGATTCCAGCCAATTGCCAAAACTGCTGTTGCGAACGGCTGTCCAACTCGCCAACAGATTTCACTTCCGCTGCTTGGCCTATAGCTGTGTGGGCAACTTTCCCAGCGGCGAAATCGAAAGCAACTGTCGTCCCATCAACTAAGACCATCGCGGCGATTCCCTTCGGCCCGCGAAGCTCGAAATAAGCAACTGCTGAAGAACTGATTGGCGGAACGACTGGCGAAGTATGTTCGGACACGCACGCCAAGCCAGTCATCGTATCTCGTCCGTCGACGCAGTCGAAGGCGGACGCCGCACCCGAAATTAGAAGCGATACAAACATCGCCGAGACTGAGATGAAGATGCGTGAACGACGGACATGACTTGATTTCCGCACATGCTCATTGTTGTGCATATTTATTCCTTTTGTTTAACGTCGTTGAGCAGAAAAGCAGGGGGAGTGGGGGGCTCAAGACGTTTTCGACCGTACGCCAGTCACCGAATGGGTGCAAATGACAGTCCGCGAGGGTCGAATGATCGACAACACCACCGGCGGCCAGCGCTTCTTCTTGGCGTGGGCGCAGGTGTGGAAGTCGAAGTACCGCGATGAGGCCATGATCAATCAGGTCAAAGTCGGCCCGCATTCACCGCCGCAGTTCCGCATCAATGGCCCGCTGCGCAACCTCAACGAGTGGTACGAAGCGTTCAACGTGCAGCCGGGTGACGCGCTGTATCTGCCGCCGGAAGAGCGCGTGCGGATTTGGTAATTCGCGGCATGTTGTAAAGAAAAACGGCCGCCTTTCGGTGGCCGTTTTTCTACGCCAGAAACGATAGCGAACGGCGCTCGACTCAGCCGTAATTCTTCGCCACGTAATCGTCGATGATCCCCACAAACTCGCGAGCAATATTGTCGCCGCGCAGAGTCATGGCTTTTTCGCCATCAATGAACACCGGTGCGCTGGGCGCCTCGCCCGTGCCCGGCAGCGAAATGCCGATGTTTGAGTAGCGCGACTCGCCGGGGCCGTTCACCACGCAGCCCATCACGGCTAGCGTGAGGTTCTCGACGCCGGGATGCTTCAACTTCCACACCGGCATGTTGTCGCGCACGTGTTCTTCGACGGCTTTCGCCAACTCTTGGAAGAAGGTGCTGGTGGTGCGGCCGCAGCCCGGGCAGGCGGTGACCATCGGCGTGAACGCACGCAGGCCCATGGTCTGCAGCAGCTGTTGCGCAACGATTACTTCGTTCGTGCGCGACTGACCCGGTTCGGGCGTCAGCGAAATGCGGATGGTGTCGCCGATGCCTTCTTGCAGCAGCACCGACAACGCCGCCGTGCTGGCAACGATGCCCTTGCTGCCCATGCCGGCTTCGGTGAGGCCCAGATGCAGCGCGTAGTCGCAGCGCGCGGCCAGGTCGCGATAGACGGCAATCAATTCCTGCACGCCGCTGACCTTTGCCGAAAGAATGATGCGGTTCTTCGGCAAGCCGAGTTCGACGGCTCTTTCAGCGGAATCCAGCGCCGAGCGCACCAAGGCTTCGCGCAGCACGCGGGCCGCGTCCCAAGGTTCGGCGCGCTGGGCGTTTTCATCCATCAGCACCGCAGAGAGGCTTTGATCGAGCGAGCCCCAGTTAGCACCGATGCGCACCGGCTTGTCGTACTGCAGCGCCTTCTCGATGATGGCGGCGAACTGCGTATCTTTCTTCTTGCCGAAACCGACGTTGCCGGGATTGATACGGTACTTCGCTAGGGCTTCCGCGCAGGCGGGATGCGCCTCGAGCAGGGTGTGCCCGTTGTAGTGGAAGTCGCCAATGATCGGCACGTCGATGCCCATCATCGCGAGGCGATCGCGGATGTGCGGCACGGCCGCAGCCGACTCTTCGTTATTGACGGTGATGCGCACTTTCTCGGAGCCCGCACGCCAGAGTTCGGCGATCTGCTGGGTCGTGCCCTTGATGTCGGCGGTGTCGGTATTGGTCATCGACTGCACCACCACGGGGGCATCGCCACCAACAAGGATCTTGCCGACCTGCACAGGAATGGTGCGGCGACGCGGCGCGGGAATAGCGGAACTCATGAGGGCACTCTAAGTGCGCGGCGGCGTGGCCGGCGCGTAGCGGTAAAGGAAGTAGTCGCCCAGCGTTTGCAGCAGGCGAAGATCGCGCAGGCGGCCTTCGGGACGACGATCAAGCAGGCGTTCTGTGAGGTCTTGTTCGCGTCCGATACGGAGGGTTTCGCCCTGCGGCAACCGCTGGGCCGAGAGGTAAAGCCAATCGTCGCCACCGTAGGGCGGGCGCAGCTCCAGCGCACGAAGCGGCGCGCGAACGCTGCCTACGGTGCCAAGCAAAGCCACCGAAGCCACCGAACGCGAATGCAGTTCAACGCCGGCCATCACGTGGCCGTCGGCTTCGTAACGAAGCCAGCGCAAAATGCCGAGCATCCAGTCGGAAGGGTCGTCCGCATCGCCAGCATGGATGCCCACAATTTCGCCAACGCGCAGCCGCAGTGCGCCGTCTTGCGCCCAGCGCATGCGATAGCCACCGAGGCTTTGGTCAACCACTACCGCCGGTATGCGCCCAACGCGCGCCGCAACGTCGGCACTGCCGGCGGACCACGTGGCCCGCTCGGTTTCATTCATTTCATCACCCAGCACTTGACGGGCGAAGGCGTCGAAATCGCGCTCGCCGCTGGCTTGAAAATGCACGCCACTGAGTCCGAACACCGTCTCCACCGTGTGTCCAGCATCGAGTCGGGTGAATTGGCGCGCCACCGCCGCCGAGAACGCGCGACGCAGCTTTTTTAGGCCATCGACGCTGAAGGGCACGGCATCGCCACGATCCGGCACGACTTGACCCTCGTCACCCTCTGAAGCCGCAATCGCCACCTCGACTGCGGTCGCCAATGCCATCACGTCTAGGAACTGACGCGGCGCGGTCAGGGTGCCCGGGCCGTCGTCCACGTCATCGCCCAAGCCCACCGAGGTGGCGGATGCGCCGTCGCGAAGCGGCGTGCGAGCCGCAAAATATCCGCACAGCGTCCACAGACGGTCTTGCTCGGCCTGCGAAAAAGCCCGCGGGCCCACCACGTGCATCAAGAGCAGCTGCAGATAGCGGAAATGCAGCGAGGGCAGGTTCGTGACCAAGGGGTCGTTCACCGGCTTGCGGCCAATTTCTCGCGCTTCGGCGAAACGGCAGGTTCGGTGCATGCCCGACCATGCGCCCTCGGGAAGGTCGGCATAGACGCGCCACGCCACGAGCATGCTTTCACCGTAGTGGTAAGCCGCGCGCTGAAGCACTTCGGCTACGGGGCCGCCCCGCAGCCAAGGCAAGTTACCCGTCGGGGCACATTGATCGGCGGCCGCCATGCGGTAGGCGTGGGCCAAGCGAAGATGCATTTGCGCCAGATCCGCCGGCAGCAGCGCCAGGTCTTCGGAGAGCGGCAGCGACTTTCCGGCGTAGAGGCGATGCGTCGACAGTGCGTTGTCGAGGATGGCCGGTCGCAGCACGTCGCAAATTTCACGACGCGTACCGCTGCGCATGGTGCGCACCGTCGACAACGCACTGAGCGCCTGCAGCAACGCGCGCCGCGTCGTCAGGACATCGGCACGCGGCAGGGATTCGATCCACGCCGCAGCGCGCTTCGCATCTGCAGGAAACGGCAGCTCTGCTCTTACGCCGGCGGGCAACACCTCTCCCAAACGTCGATACACTTCGCTCATGCGATGCTCCGATCCAATGCCCGCAGTGTACCGTCGCGCCCGCCCTGATCGCATGGCGCAGCGCGGCGCAGCGAGCGGCCCACGATGACAAATACCCCCACCGACGCCCGGCCCGCCTTGCGACCGGCGCAGCTCAATGCGCTGGCTCGCGACTTGCTGGAAGGCAGCTTTCCCTCTATCTGGGTCGAGGGTGAGCTCTCGGGACTGGCGCGACCGGCCTCAGGACACCTGTATTTCAGCCTGAAAGACGAGCGTGCTCAGGTTCGCTGCGCGCTGTTTAAGGCCAAAGCCCAGTGGATGCGCTTCACTCCCCGGGACGGCATGCAGGTGCTGGTGCGCGGGCGCTTGACGCTTTACGAACCGCGCGGCGACTACCAACTGGTGCTGGAGCACATGGAAGAAGCCGGCGAAGGCGCGCTGCGCCGGGCTTTCGAGGTCCTGAAGGCGAAGCTCGACGGTGAAGGATTATTCGCCGATGCGCGAAAGCGTCCCTTGCCCCGCTTCGTGCGTCGACTGGGCGTGATCACCTCGCCGAGCGGTGCCGTCATCCGCGACATTCAAAGCGTGTTGGCGCGCCGCTGGCCGATGCTGGAGGTCGAGCTGCTGCCCGTTCCCGTGCAGGGCGCGGCCGCAGCGCCGGCGATCATCCAAACCCTGCGTGCGGCTTATGCGGCAAAACGCCACGATGTCCTGCTGATCGCCCGCGGCGGCGGGTCGCTGGAAGACCTTTGGTGCTTCAACGACGAGGCTTTGGTGCGCACCATCGCCGAGTCTCCCGTTCCGGTGGTGTCTGCCGTCGGACACGAGGTGGATTTCACCCTGGCCGACTTCGTTGCCGACCTTCGCGCGCCCACGCCTTCGGCGGCGGCCGAACTGCTGGTGCCCGATCGCGCTGAAATGCAGTCGCGGCTGGAACACCTGCAGCAGCGACTGTTGCGCCGACTTTCGCAGTCGATTGATCGCGCTCAGCAGCGTGCTGACCTCGCTGGTCTAAGACTGCAGTCCGAACGCCCGCAGCGGCGCTTGGATCGCGGCCGCGACCGTGCCGGCGCGCTGCGTCTGCGGCTGGCCGCAAGCCTTGCGCAGCGGCTTGCGACGCGCCAAAAATCGCTCGACCTGCTTTCGCGACGACTTGAACTGCAAGCGCCTGCGTTGCGACTTCAGCGCCTTCGCCAGCGGCTGGCCTTGCTGGGTGCGCGGCAGAACACCGCACTGACGCGAAGCCTTCAGGCGCGTGTTGGCCTGCTGCGTGAGCTGGGCCGCGGACTGCATGCCATCAGCCCATTGGCCACGCTGGGCCGTGGTTACGCCATCCTGCAGCGCGCCGACGGCACGGCCGTTCGTTCAAGCCGAGACGTATCGAGCGGCGACACCGTTCATGCCCGCCTCGCGGAAGGGCATCTGCAACTTCGCGTTGAAGCACACCGCGACGGCACCGACTGACGGTGCCAAAAATAAGGAGTCTCCATGAAGACCACCCCGCTTTGGCTAGCCAATCACCCGGCCCACACTGCCACCACCCGCGCACTGCGTGACGTCTGGACCGGCGACGTCATCGCTGAAGTCGCTCAAGCCGCACCGGATGACATCGAGCGCGCCATTGCCGCCGCGCATGCCGCACGGCCCGCGATGGCCGCCTTGCCGGGTTGGCGTCGGCGTGAAGTCCTTGAGCACCTGATGCGTCGCGTCGGTGAGCACGCCGAGTCGCTCGCCGAGACTCTGGTGTCCGAAGGCGGCAAACCCATCACTGCAGCGCGCACCGAGGTCGCTCGCGGACAGGCCACCTTGCGTGAATCCGCCGCCGAGACTGCACGCTTAGACGGTGCCATGCTCGATCTAGATCGCGACGCCGGCACCCGCGGATGGCGCGGCCTCACCCGTCGGGTGCCCGCTGGCGTGGCGAGCCTCATCACGCCCTTCAACTTCCCGCTGAATTTGGTCTTGCACAAAGTGGCGCCCGCCCTAGCCGCCGGCTGCCCGATCCTGCTCAAGCCCGCGGCCACTACGCCGCTGTCAGCTCTGGCCTTGGGCGAATGGCTGGCCGAGTGCGATTTGCCTGAGGGCGCCTTCTCCATCCTGCCTTGCGCAAACGAGCACGCCTCCGCGCTAGTGGAAGACGAACGCATCGCTGTACTGAGCTTCACTGGCGGCCTGATCGGCTGGGACCTCAAGGCACGCGCAGGAAAGAAGCGGGTGGTGCTGGAGTTGGGCGGGAACGCCGCCTGCATCATCGACGCCGACCCGGGCCACCCGCTGGATCACGTGGTGTCTCGCGTGGTGGCAGGCGCCTTCGGCCAAGCCGGGCAAAGCTGCATCAGCGTGCAGCGTTTGATCGTGCACCGTGACCGGCTGGACGCCGTTCGCAGCGCGATCGTCGCGGCGGTGAAGGCCCTGCCCCATGGCGATCCACGCGACGAGGCCACCGTGGTTGGCCCGATGATCAGCACGGCCGCAGCAACGCGACTTCAGTCGCAGATTGACGAGGCGGTGGCCGCTGGCGCCACGCAGCACGTGGGCGGCGCACGCGATGGGGCACTTCTGCAGGCCACCGTCTTGGAAAACGTGCCTACGGGACAGCCGATCTATCGCGAAGAGGCCTTCGGGCCCGTTCTGTTGCTCGAATGCGCCGATGATTTCGATGACGCCCTGCGACGCGCTAACGACAGTCACTTTGGTCTGCAGTGCGGCGTGTTTACGGCGCGCATGGATCACGCGATGCGCGCGTGGGACATCTTGGACGTCGGCGGTGTGGTGATCGGCGACGTACCCACGGTGCGCGTCGATCGCATGCCCTACGGCGGCGTCAAAGACAGCGGCATCGGCCGCGAAGGCCCGCACTGGGCGATGGACGACTTTAGCGAAACGCGGCTGCTGGTGTTGACCGGAAACCCTCAGCGCAGCTGACTGTCTTTGCTGCCGCGGCGGTTAAATAAGGCCCCGGCCTGCGCCTCTTTCTCTAACGCCGATTGGCAGCGAATGCAGTGCTGCACGCCGGGGAGGGCCGCTCGCCGCGGCTCGGGAATGGCCTCGCCGCATTCCTCGCAGTGCGTGGCGCTCTCGCCTTGCGGAAGCGCGCGTCGCGCTCGCGCCAAAGCGTCATTGAGCGTCGCTTCGATTTGTTCTTGATCGGCGCCGTCTCTGGACCATCCACCGGCCATGACTCGTGCTCCTGTATCGATCCTTGGGTTTTCGAGCTCTAGTTTACGCACGCCGTTTCGAGCGGTCTTCCCTCAGCATCAGAACGTCGGGCGAATTTAACCCCGTTTGCCGAACTCCCGCGTTGACAGCATTGCCAACCAAGGAGCCTCGCCATGTCCACCCCTCGTTTTAACGCCCGCCGCAGTCTGATCGCCGCTGCAATCCTCATCGCTCTCACCGGCTGCCAGTCGTCACCGCAGCCGGAATCGCAATCCGCGGCTGCAGAACCGCCCGCCGAAAACGCCGTGCTCGCCGATGCCGCCGCCGCAGCGGAACTGTCGCAACACCACGAGTCCCGCACGCTGGAAAAAATCGTCGTCAGCGGCTCTCGCGTTACGGGAAGTGAGGCGAATTACGCCCCGCCTGCCGCCTTGATGGCGCCCGCACCGTCGCCCTACGCCATCTCGCCGTCGGCACCGATGGCCCAGCTATCCGCCTTGTCGGCGACGCGGGCCGCGCTTCCGGAAGTCAACACCGAACGCTATGCCGACCTGCCGACCAACCCGGTAAAGCGGGTCGCCGAGCAGCCCGTTTCGACCTTCAGCATTGATGTCGACACCGGCAGCTACAGCAATGTTCGTCGCATGCTCGGCTGGGGGCAGCGCCCGCCGGCGGACGCAGTGCGCATTGAAGAAATGCTCAACTACTTCGACTACGGCGACACCGCACCCACCTCACGCCAGCAGCCGTTTGCCGTGCACACCGAACTGGCGGCCGCGCCGTGGAACGCGCGTCGCCTGCTGCTGCGCGTCGGCCTCAAGGCCTTTGAAGTGCCCGCCGCCGACCTGCCGCCCAGCAATCTCGTGTTCCTTGTCGACACCAGCGGCTCCATGCAAGACGCCGACAAGCTGCCGCTGGTGAAGCAAGCGCTGCGCGAGTTGGTGATGCAAATGCGCCCGCAGGATCGCATCGCCATGGTGGTTTATGCGGGCAGCGCCGGACTGGTGCTGCCGCCCACATCGGGCGCCGATCGACCCACGATCATTGCTGCGCTAGATCGTCTTGAGGCCGGCGGCTCGACCAATGGCGGTGCCGGCATTGAGCTGGCCTACCGCATCGCGCGCGAAGCCCACATTCAGGGCGGCGTGAACCGCGTTGTGCTCGCCACCGACGGCGACTTCAACGTGGGCACGGTCGATCAAACGGCGCTGGAGACCTTCGTCGCCGAGCAGCGCAAGCACGGTGTTGCCCTGTCGACGCTCGGCTTCGGCCAAGGCAACTACAACGACCAGATGGCCGAACAATTGGCGAACGTCGGCGACGGCAACCATGCCTACATCGACTCGCCGCGCGAGGCGCGAAAGGTGCTGCGCGACGAGATGGCAGGCACCCTACTGACGGTCGCCAAAGACGTGAAAATTCAAGTGGAGTTCAATCCCACACAGGTGGCCGAATACCGATTGATTGGCTATGAAAATCGTCTGCTCAAGCGCGAAGACTTCGATAACGATGCGGTGGATGCCGGCGAAATCGGCGCCGGCCATGACGTGACGGCGCTCTATGAAATCGCGCTCGTCGGCAGCGGAGGTGAATGGAATGCACCACTGAAGTACGCACCCGCGTCGGCCATGACCGGCGGCCTTGGCGGCGAGATCGCCACCCTGCGTCTGCGCTACCAAGCGCCCGAGGGCGGCAGCAGCCGTCTGATTGAGCGACCCGTGCGGCGTGCCGACATCGCCAGCACGCCGTCGTCGAGCCTGCGTTGGGCGGCGGCCGTGGCCGCTTACGGTGAACGTCTGCGCGGCGGTGAAGCATTGGGCGGCGCCGACTGGGCCGACGTGTCGCGCTGGGCCAATGCCGCATTGGCGGCATCTGGGCACGCGCGCGACTTGCCGAGCCGTCAAGAACTGCTCGCGCT
>JBBQIA010000032.1:0-11692 GCA_038324485.1 Lysobacterales bacterium | reverse complement strand
CCCACCTCGCGATGGGGCTCAAGCAACCTACCCGGGTGCGGGCCGGGCCAACCCAATGCACCCCTATTTGGTCTTGCTCCGAGTGGGGTTTGCCGTGCCCTGCGGCGTTAGCCCCGCAGGCGGTGGGCTCTTACCCCACCGTTTCACCCTTACCACGCACCCTTGCGGGCCGTTCGGCGGTCTATTCTCTGTTGCACTTTCCGTCGGCTCGCGCCGCCCAGGCGTTACCTGGCACTCTGCCCTATGGAGCCCGGACTTTCCTCGCCGAATGTTTCCATTCGCCGCGACTGCCTGGCCGACTCCGTCAGCGCGCAGTGTACGCGGAGCGCGTCGGCAGCGGGCCGGCTTCGGCATGCAGGAACGGGCTCCGGTTTATTCGGGCTCACTGGATTCCGGCTCGCCGGTGGAATACAGCGATTTCCTCGGCGCACCGCTCAGCTCGGCGGCTAACTTCGCGGCCTGCGAGGGCTTCAGATACTCGGCCAACTTGGCGTACAGACGACGCCCCTCCTGCAACTGCGCGTCCGCGCGGTCTTCGTTGCCCCGAACGATCAACACAAACTCGCCGCGCCGCTGATTAGGGTCGGCCGCCACCGCGCGGGCGATGTCGCCCAAGTTCGGCCCGAGCAGGGTCTCGAAGCGCTTGGTGAGTTCACGCCCCAAGGTGGCTTCGCGACTGGCGCCGAAAACGGCAATCAGGTCGGCCAATGAGTCTTCGATGCGATGCGAGCTTTCGTAGAAGACGAGCGTGCGGGCCTCGGCCTGCAGTTCGCCCAGCCGCTGGCGTCGCGCGCCGCCCTTGGCGGGAAGAAATCCCTCGAAGCAAAAGCGGTCACTGGGAATGCCGGCCACCGACAGCGCCGCAATGGCCGCGCAGGCACCGGGCACCGGCACCACGGGCAGACCCGCCTCGCGCACGGCGCGCACCAGCCGATAGCCGGGGTCGCTGACCAAAGGCGTGCCGGCGTCGGAAACGAGGGCCAAGCTGTCGCCGGCGCGCAGGCGAGCCACCAGTTTTTCCGCCACCTCGCCCTCGTTGTGGTCGTGAACGGCGATCAGCGGCGTTTGAATGCCGAACTGCCCCAGCAACACGGCGGTATTGCGGGTGTCCTCGGCGCCGATGGCCGTCACTGAGGCCAAGACGCTACGCGCCCGCGTCGTCAGGTCACCGAGGTGCCCGATGGGCGTCGCAACCACGTACAAGCTTCCACCCACAACGTCTGACATCGCGTCCTCCCCTTGGCACGTATCATTCTAGGCCTGGCCTCAAGGATTCCCCCGCATGCGTCGTTGGTTCTTCCCCGTTTTCGTTGCCATCACCCTGGCCGGCTGCGTCAGCGCCCCCGAGCCGCGTGGCGATCTCGCCAGCAGCGCCCGCCTCGATGCCGCCGAATCCCTGTGGCAAGCCGGAAACGCCGATGAAGCCCGGCGCGCGCTGTCGGAAGTGCCTCGCCGCCGGCTGCTGGATGACGAGCGCCTGCGCTTTGATCTGCTCTCGGCGCGCTTCGCGCTGGCCGACGGCCGCGACGCTGATGCCCTCGCCCTGCTGCAGCCCGATGCCGAACGCGTCCCAGCGGCCCTGCGCGCCGACTGGCTGGCCCTGCGCGCTCGCGCCCTGCAGGCCACCGGCGACCGTTTCGGCATGGCCGCCGCCCTCGCTGATCGCGCCTCACTGCTGTCCGGCGAAGCGCGTGCCGACGCCCTCCGTGACGCCGAGCGCCAGCTGAAAGGCGTGCCCGATGCGGCCCTCCGCCAGCAGACGGCCTTCCTCCGCGATGAAGCGGCCCTGCTGCCGCTCGCCCTGCGCGAGGCGCGTCGTCGCGGCTTCGAGATCGATCGCCCGGAAGCCGCCCCGGCCCCGGCGGCGGCCTTCAACCGCCCGCCGCCCGCCCGCGACGGCTACCACCCGCCCCGGCAAATGGCCGTCCTACTGCCACTAACCGGCGACTTGGCGGCGGCCAGCAATGCTGTGCGCGACGGCCTGTTGGCGGGCTATTACGGTGAATCACGGGCCAAGCCTCCGATCACCTTCTTCGACACCCGCGGCACGCCAGAAGGCGCGCTCGCCGCACGGACTCAGGCCTTGGCCGCCGGCGCCGACCTCATCGTCGGGCCGCTGGGCCGCGAAGAAGTGGCTGCTCTGGCCGCCGCGCCGGCCGAGGGCGCCGTTTGGCTGGCCCTCAATCGCACGTCCTTAGCCACCGCCGGCGGGGCCAGCTTTTCATTGGCCCCCGAAGACGAAGGCGCCGCCGTCGCTCAGCGCCTGCTCGATCAGGGCCTGCGTCGCGTTGTGGCCATCGCCGAAACCGACGACAGCGCGCAGCGCGCCCTGCAAGGCTTCCGCGAGCGCTTCCAGCGCGATGACGGCGAATTGCTGGCTACGGCCTCGCTGGATGCTCTCGGCGGCACGGCAGCCGAAGGCTTGGCCACCTTGGCCGCTCGCGGCGCTGGCGCCGAAGCCCTGTTTCTGGCAGCCCGCGCGCCCGCCGCCCGCATCCTGATGCCGCAGCGCGACGTGGCCGGACTCGCCGGAATTCCGGTGGTCACGACCTCCTTGGTGCTGTCCGGCAGCGAGCCGCGCCTCGATCGCGAGCTCGACGGCCTGCAGTACCCCGAGTTGCCCTGGCTGCTGGGCGACAGCGTGGGCCCCAGCGACGCCGACAGCCTCGGGCGCAGCCTGCCCAGCGCACGCGGCGGCGCGGCGCGACTGTTTGCCTTCGGCTACGACGCGTGGCGCGTGGCCGTCTACCTCGACGCCCTGCAGGGCGGTGCCCGGCTGCGCGGCGCCACCGGCGACCTCGGTATCGACGCCGCCGGCATCGTCGAGCGCGTGCCGGCCTGGGCGGAATTCAGCGGCGGCCTCACCCGCCGGGCCGCCGACGGCGGATTGATGCCCATGAACTCACCGCCGCCCGCCGGCCGCTAAGGACGCTCGCGCATGGATGCGCCCTTCCCCACCCGCGACGCGCGCACCGCCGCCCAGCGTTTGGGCGATGCCGGAGAAGATCGGGCGCTGGCCTTCCTCCGCGCTCACGAGCTCCGGCTGGTTGCGCGCAAGGTGCGATTTAAAGGCGGCGAGATTGATCTGGTGATGCGCGACGGCGCGGCGCTGGTTTTTGTCGAGGTGCGCTGCCGCTCGCGGCAAGATTTCGGCAGCGCGCTCGACAGCATCGATGCCCGCAAAGCGCGGCGCGTGGTCTTGGCGGCTCGACTCTATTTGCAGCGCCATCCGGCCGAGGCCCAGCGGGACTGCCGCTTCGACGTGATCGCCCTAGACGGTGCCGATGCCGCGCCAACGTGGGTGCGCGACGCCTTTCGCTTGGATGATCTTTAAGTCGCGATCGCAGCGCGCAGCAGCGGCCACGCGTGGACCGCGATCAGCATCACCACCATGCCCATCAGGCCAGCGAACACGTCGTCGACCATCGTGCCCAAACCGCCCTTCAATCGGCGGTCGGCCCAGCTGACCGGCCACGGCTTCCAGATGTCGAACAGCCGGAACACGAGGAAGGCGGCCAAGACCCACGGCCACTCCATCGGTACCGCCCACAGCACCAGCCACATGCCGACGATTTCGTCCCAAACCACCAGCGAGGGATCTTCGATTCGGCTTTCGCGAATGACCCAGCGCGCCGCCCAAATGCCCACGGCGAAGGCCAAGATCACCGCGGCGGCGTAGTCCTGCACTGGCAAATCGTGAAGCCACAGCATCCACGGAACGATGGCCACGGCCGAGCCCACGGTGCCCGGCGCAACCGGCGAAAACCCGGCGCCAAAGCCCGACGCAATCCAGCCGCGCGGATGGCGCATCAGGCGTCGCCGCGTGCCCACAGGAAGTACTTTCATGCGCTGCCCTCGGCAAAGTGCACGTAACCCCGACGCGGCGGGAGGGCCACCGGCAGCCCGTCGGCGTCCAGCAAACGCAGCGAAGCGCCGGCCGTAATCCGACCGACGCGCGTCACCGGCGTCGCAACGGCGTCGAGCGCCGCACGAACGGCCTCGCGTCGCGCGACCGGCGCGGTGAAGCACAGCTCGTAATCGTCGCCGCCAGAAAGCTGCAGAGCACGACGCGCCGGCTCGTCTGGAAAGGCCTCGCGCAGGGCGTTCGACATCGGCAGCCCGTCCACCTCGATCTCGGCGCCCACGCCGCTCAGGGCCAAGACGTGACCAAGGTCGGCAAGAAATCCATCGCTCACGTCGATGCAGGCCGTCGCCAGACCGCGCAAGGCTAAGCCCGCCCCCAGTCGCGGCGTCGGTCGATCAAGGCGCTCGCGCAGTGAACCCGTCCGCAGCATCGGCACGCCCGACTTCCAAAGCGCCAGCGCGCCCGCGGCGTCGCCCAGCGTGCCGGTCACCCAGACGTCGTCGCCGACCTCGGCACCCGAGCGTTTCAGCGCCGCGTCTTTCGGCACGTACCCGACGACCGTGACGCTCACCGTCAAAGGACCGCGCGTGGTGTCGCCGCCGATCAGGGCCACACGATGCGAGTCGGCCAAGGCAGCAAACCCCGCCGAAAATTCATCGACGAAGTGCGCGTCTTCGCTGGGCAGGGTGAGCGCCAACAGCGCCACCGCTGGCGTCGCGCCCATCGCGGCCAAGTCCGACAGATTGACCGCCAAAGCTTTCCAACCGATGGCCGAAGCCGGAACGCCGCGCGCGAAGTGCACGCCTTCAACCAGCGTATCGACCGCCAGCACCACCGACTGGCCTTTCGGCGGATCGATCAGGGCCGCGTCGTCGCCAATGCCCAACACCACGTCGGGCCGCGAGCCCGCGCGCTGGCGAAAGCGATCAATCAGAGAGAATTCGGCCACTTAGCGCCGGCCTTGGGCGGCCTCGCCCGGACGCCACTCGTGCGCGGCGCGGTCGAGCACGCCATTGATGTACGTGTGGCCGTGGTCAGAACCAAAACGCTTGGTGATCTCGATGGCTTCGTTGAGCACCACGCGGTAGGGCACGTCCACGCGATGCAGCAGCTCAAAGGTGGCCATGCGCAGCACCGCGCGCTCGATCGGATCAACCTGCTCGATGCCGCGATCGAGGTAGGTGGCCAAACGCGCGTCGAGCTCTTCGCGATGCTCGCCGACGCCTTTCACGATCGCCTCGAAATACTCTTGGTCAGCCACTTCCATGTCCTGCTCATGCTGGAACTGGTTGATGACCTGCGCAATCGTCGAGCCCGACACCTGCCACGCGTAAAGCGCCTGCAGGGCGCGGCGGCGGGCGCGCGAACGCGCGGCGGGGTCGATGCCATCAGTGCGAATCGGCTTCATTCGGTGGTCTTCTGCCAGTGCTTCAAAAGGTCGCTCATCTCGAGGGCGGCCAGCGCGGCCTCCTCGCCCTTGTTGCCCATCGCGCCGCCGGCGCGCGCTTCGGCATCGGCATACGCCTCGACCGCCAGCACGCCGTTCGCCACCGGCACGCCGCTGTCCAGCGTCACGCGCATTAGGGCGTCGGAACAGCCGTCGGCCACCTGCTCGTAATGCCGGGTGTCGCCGCGAACGATGCAGCCCAAGGCGACGATGCCGACGGTGTTGCCGTGCGCTGCAATGCGAGCCGCCGCCAGCGGAATTTCCCAGGCGCCGGGCACGCGCACGACGTCGATGCGGTCCTCATCCACGCCGTTGTCGGCAAGCGCTTTACGCGCGCCATCAACGAGCACGTCGGTGATGCGCGGGTTCCAGCGGCTGGCGATGATGGCGTAGCGACCGGTCGGATGCGGCCGGATATCGCCTTCAAATCGGGGCATGGGCGGTGTATCGGGAATTGGGCGGATAGTTTACGCCCTCTCGCCAACAGGCCGGCCGAGGGGCCATGACGGGATTCAGCGCAGCGGAAGGTACTCGACCACGTCGAGGCCATAGCCGGCCAAGCCCACCTGCTTGCGCGGCGTGCCCAAAACACGCAAGTGGCGCAGCCCGAGGTCGGCCAAAATCTGCGAGCCCGCACCATTGCGACGCCATTCCTGCACGCGTCCGGCCGGCGCTTCAGGCTGCTCGGTGATGCGCGCCAACAGCGCGTCGGGCGACACCGCATCGGCCAAAACCACCAGCACGCCTTCGCCCTCTTCGGCGATGCGCGACAGCGCGTCCGAGGCCGAGCCGCCAAAGTCGGGGCGCTGCCACTGCAGCACGTCGGCCAGTGCATTCTTGACGTGGACGCGCACCAGCGCCGGACGCTCACTCGAAGGCTGGCCGCACACCAAGGCGAAGTGCAGCTCGCGGCTTAAGCGGTCGCGATAGGTCAGCAAGCGGAAGCGACC
The DNA here is from genome assembly GCA_038324485.1 of Lysobacterales bacterium. Lineage (GTDB taxonomy): Bacteria > Pseudomonadota > Gammaproteobacteria > Xanthomonadales > Xanthomonadaceae > Silanimonas. Next base: position 5,430 of record JBBQIA010000032.1, on the reverse strand, counting down.
GTGCGCCGTGTCGATGGCGCGGTCATCAACGCGCTCGACGGTGTGCTCGGTTTCCAAGCGATGCCGAATCAGGGCCTCGATGGAGCCGATCTTTAATCCGTGTTCGCGGGCAAAGATTTCCAGTTCCGGGCGACGCGCCATCGAGCCGTCGGGATTCAAAATTTCCACCAGCACGCCCGCCGGCTCCAGCCCCGCAAGCAGGGCGAGGTCGGATGCGGCTTCGGTGTGGCCAGCGCGGGTGAGCACGCCGCCGGGCTGGGCCATCAGCGGAAAAATATGGCCGGGCTGCGAGAGGTGCTCCGGCGCGGCATCCGGCCGCACCGCCGTGCGAATGGTGTGGGCGCGGTCGTAAGCGCTGATGCCGGTGGTGACGCCTTCCGCAGCCTCAATGCTGACGGTGAAATTGGTGTGGTGCTGCGAGGTATTGCTGCTCACCATCGGCCCCAAGCCCAGTTGACGGCAGCGCTCGCGGATCAGCGAGAGGCACACCAGCCCGCGCGCATGGGTAACCATGAAGTTGATGTCAGAAGGCCGCACCAATTCGGCGGCCATGATGATGTCGCCGTCGTTCTCGCGGTCTTCGTCGTCGACGATGACCACCATTTTTCCGGCGCGGATGTCTTCAAGAATCTCGGGGATCGTCGCGAAACTCATGCCCATGCCTCCGTGTCCTGCAGTCGGGCGACGTAGCGCGCGACCGTGTCGATTTCCAAATTCACCACTGTCCCCGCCGCCATTGCGCCGAAGCCCGTGTGGGTCAGGGTGTGCGGCACCAGCATGACCTCGAAGCCCGCGTCATCGACTGTGTTCACGGTGAGCGACGTGCCGTCGACGGCAATCGAGCCCTTTTGCGCAATGAAACGCAGCAGCGGCTTCGGCGCCGAGAAGCGCCAGCGCTGACCGCGCGCGTCGTCTTGCACCGACTCCACTCGGCCCAGACCGTCTACATGGCCGCTGACCAAGTGCCCGCCCAAGCGATCCCCGACGCGCAGCGCGCGCTCCAGGTTCACCGCCGCGCCCAGCGGCAGGGCGCCGAGCGTGGTCAAGTCGAGCGTTTCGGTCGAGACATCGGCCTCGAAATGCGCGGCGTCAAAAGCCACCACGGTCAGGCAGACGCCGTTGCAGGCGATGGATTCGCCCATCTGCACGTCGGCAAAGGGCAGCGTCGCCACCGCAAAGCGCAGGCGCTGGTCGCCGCCCTGCGGCGTGCGCCCCACGATCCGGCCAACGGCTTCAATCAATCCGGTAAACATGCGGGGTCCGGGCTTAGGAAAGCCGGCAAGTATAGGGAGCCCCCCGACCTGCCGCGTCGCGATACTGGCAACGCGGCGTTGCGCCGCCGCTCAGTACGACATGTTCGCCTTGCGGAAGGCCTTTACCAGCAGGAACAGCGGCCCGACCAGCAAGAATTGCAGGTCTTGCAGGAAGCTCGGCTTCTTGCCTTCCACTTCGTGCCCGATGAACTGCGCCACCCAAGCGACCACGAACGCCGAGACCGCCACCCACACGAGATAGGGCATCACGAAGAAGGACGAGATGGACACCACGGTGAACAAGGCCATCAGGGTCGCCATCGTCCACGATAGCCGCGCGTAGTAGACCAGTGAGGCCAGCGAAGCCGCGTAGCAGGCCCACGGATGCAGCACAAACAGCAGGGCCAAGCTGCACCAGACGATGATCGGCACACAAATCCAGTGCACGAGCACATTGGTGGGGTGGCGATGCGACTCGGCGTATTGCCCCACCAGCACATCGATGCGCCGGCAAACCTCGGGCCGCGTTGAGTCGGTGGTGCGGGCAGTGTCGGCGCTCATCGGCAGATCCTTTGTCGGCAGCGGGGTCGCTGCGGAGAATAAGTCGAAGTGGGCGCCGGCGCGAGAATCCGCCCTATCCGGAGATTTAGCGCTTTGGGCGATAGCTCAGACGCAGGTCGCCGTCGTCGAAGGCCAGCACGTCCACGCGTTCGAACGCATGGCGGTCGACCATGCGCTCCAGCGGCATGCCGCCAAACAGCGGACGACCGCGATCGCCGAGCACGACGGGCGCTACGTAAAGCAGCAATTCGTCGACCAAACCGGCGCGCAGAAACGCGCCCGCCAGAGTCGCGCCGGCCTCGACCTGCACCGTATTCACCTGCCTTGCGGCCAGTTGCGCCAGCACGGCGAGCAGGTCGAGATGCCCGTCCCGACGCGGCACCGCGAAGCCTTCGACCGTAGGGCCGTAGTCGGGAACGATGTCGTCGGCGTGCGCCACCAACGTGGCGGCCTCACCGTCCAGCAAGCGGCAGGCGCGGGGCAGCGCGCCGTGATGGTCGAGCACCACGCGCATGGGCGGCACGAAGATCAGGTCTTCCCCCGGCCGCGCCGTCAGTTGCGGGTCGTCGGCCAACACCGTGCCCAGCCCCGTGAGTACCGCCGAGGCCTGGGCGCGCCAGCGCTGCACGTCGGCACGCGCGGATTCACCCGTGATCCACTTCGACTCGCCGCTGGCCATGGCCGTACGGCCGTCCAAACTCATCGCCAGCTTCAGCCGCACCCAAGGTCGGCCTTGCCGAGCGCGCATCAAAAATCCGCGATTCAGCCATTCCGCCTCATCGGCGAGCAGGCCATGCTCAACGGTGATGCCCGCGGCCTGCAGGGCCGTGAAGCCGCGTCCGGAGACCGCGTGAAAAGGGTCGCGAATCGCCGCCACCACGCGCATCACGCCCGCCGCCACCAGCGCGTCGGCGCAGGGTGGCGTGCGGCCAAAGTGCGCGCAGGGCTCGAGCGTGACGTAGGCGGTTGCGCCCACCGCGCGAGCGCCCGCTTCGCGCAAGGCGAAGACCTCGGCATGCGGCTCGCCGGCCCGCTGATGGGCGCCGCGGCCCACCACCTCAGACCCGTGCGCGATGACGCAGCCGACCATCGGGTTGGGCTTCGTGGTGTACAGGCCGGTGGACGCGAGGCGCAGGGCCTCGGCCATGTGGCGCTGGTCGGTGTCGCTAAAGGGCATCAGCCCCTCTTTGCCTTGGCCGGCTTCGGCATCGGGTTCGACAGCGGCAATTCCAGCGTTTGCAGGGCCGGCAAATCGCGCTCGAGACGCTCAATTTCTTCGCGGAAAGCCTGCACGTCTTCGAAGCTGCGATACACCGACGCGAAGCGCACATACGCCACTTGATCGAGCGGCTTGAGCTGGTCCATCACGTATTCGCCGATGCGCCGCGAAGGCAATTCGCGCTCACCGCTGCGACGCAGGTCGTTGACCACCGCCCGCACCGCCAAGTCGATCTGGCCGGCGCTGATCGGGCGTTTTTGCAGGGCGCGCTCGAAGCCAACGCGCAGCTTGCGCTCGTCGAAGGGTTCGCGACGGCCGTCACTTTTCACCACGGTCGGCAGGCGTAATTCGGCCTGTTCGACGGTCGAGAAGCGCTCGCCGCAGGACGGGCACTCGCGACGACGACGGATGCTGCTGCCGTCTTCGGCCACACGCGAGTCGATTACGCGGGTGTCGTCATGCGGGCAGAAGGGGCAATGCATCGGGCAGGGTCAGCAGTCGGTGTCAGCGAACGGCAATCAGCCGTACACCGGGTACTTGCGGCACTGCGCCGTCACCGCGTCGCGAACGCGCGCAATCACCGCTGCATCACCAGGCGCGTCGAGGACGTCGGCGATCCAGTTCGCCAAGTCCACGCAGTCGGCTTCGAGATAGCCGCGAGTGGTGACGGCTGGCGTACCAATGCGCAGCCCCGAAGTGACGAAGGGCGAACGCGGGTCGTTCGGCACCGAATTCTTATTCACCGTGATGTGCGCCGCGCCGAGCGCCGCTTCCGCGTCTTTGCCGGAGGCCTCGCGACCGATCAAATCAATCAGCATCAGGTGGTTCTCGGTGCCGCCCGACACAATCTTGTAGCCGCGCGCCATCAGGGTCTTGGCCATCGCCTGCGCGTTCTTCACCACCTGCTGCTGGTAGGTCTTGAACTCGGGCTCGAGGGCTTCTTTGAAGGCCACCGCTTTCGCCGCAATGACGTGCATCAGCGGGCCACCTTGAATGCCCGGAAACACGATGCTTTGCATCTTCTTCGCCAGCTCTTCGGCTTTGTCGCCGGCGCCTTCATTGCTGAAGATGATGATGCCGCCGCGCGGACCGCGCAGGGTTTTGTGCGTGGTGCTGGTCACCACATGCGCATGCGGCAGCGGGTTCGGATACACGCCAGCCGCCACCAGCCCGGCGATGTGCGCCATGTCCACGAACAAATACGCACCCACCTTGTCGGCGATGGCGCGGAAACGCGCCCAGTCCAGCACCTGCGAGTAGGCCGAAAAGCCGGCAATGACCATTTTCGGCTGATGCTCGACGGCAAGGCGCTCGACCTCGTCCATGTCGATCAAGCCCTGCTCGTTCACGCCGTACTGCACCGCGTTGAACAGCTTGCCCGAGGCATTCACTTTGGCGCCGTGGGTCAGGTGGCCGCCGTGCGCCAAGGACATGCCGAGGATGGTGTCGCCCGGCTGCAGCAGGGCCAAGAACACGCCCTGATTCGCCTGCGACCCCGAATGCGGCTGCACATTGCCGTAGTCGGCGCCAAACAGCTGCTTCACGCGATCAATCGCCAGCCGCTCGGCCACGTCCACGTGCTCGCAGCCACCGTAATAGCGCTTGCCCGGATAGCCTTCGGCGTACTTGTTGGTCAGCACCGAACCCTGCGCCTCCATGACGCGCGGGCTGGCGTAATTTTCTGAGGCAATCAGCTCAACGTGGTCCTCTTGGCGCTGACGCTCGGCCGCCATCGAGGCCGCCAGTTCCGGGTCGTAGTCGGCAATGCGCATGCTGCTCGGGAACATCGGTGGGGCCTCGGCGTGAAGGAAGGCCGCTATTGTAGCTGCCCTCCCCCGTTTGCCTAAGTCAATCGCGACCAGTCCAGTCGCCGCGTTAACACCATGGTGGCGGCCAGCACCGCGAACAGCAGCACGGCGCCCAGCAATAGCGCGTGGTCTTCCGACTGCAAAAGGCCATACAGCGCCCCGTAGAGGGCCGCCAGCAGGCCGGCCAAGCCCAAGCCGCGACGACGACCGCCCAAGACGCCCGACAAGTAATAGCCAATCAGGGACACACAGGCGCTGGCGGCCAGCCCGTAAGCCAAGCCGAAGCCCAGATGCTCCGACAGGGCCAGCAGCAGCAGGAAAAACAGGGCCAAGGCCAAGCCCACGAGTAGGTAGTGCAGCGGATGCACCCGAGCACCGCGCAGCACCTCGATCAAAAACACCGCTCCGAACACCAGGCCCAAAAACAGCAGGGCGTACTTGATGGCCCGGTCGGTCATCAGATAGCGGTCGACCGGGTCCAGCAGGTCGATGCTTACCGCCGTGCCCTCCAAGCCCGAACAGTGCGATTCCGGCCCGCAGGCGGCAAGGCGCTGCGGCGCTTGGCTGGCCAAGGACGAGAGTCGCCATT
>JBBQIA010000031.1:0-11755 GCA_038324485.1 Lysobacterales bacterium | reverse complement strand
CCTCGCCCGGCGTCGCACACAGGCGCAGGTCAGCGCGCTCGCCGAAAACTCGCCCGGCTTCGCTCATCGCTTCGGGGTCATGCGCCTGCACGCTCGCACCGGCCTCCCACAGCTGCTGCAGCAGGCGACGGCTGGAGGCCTCGCGCATGTCATCGGTATTGGGCTTGAACGACAAACCCCACACCGCGAAGCGACGGCCCTTCAGCGCACCGCCAAAGTGGCGATGAATCAGCTCGAAGAGCTTGTCTTTCTGTCGCTCGTTGACGGCTTCCACCGCCGACAAAATGTTTGCGTCATAACCCTGTTGACGCGCCGTTTGCGCCAGCGCGCTGACGTCTTTCGGAAAGCAGCTGCCGCCGTAGCCAGCGCCGGGATAAATGAAGTGCCAGCCAATCCGCGGGTCGCTGCCAATGCCTTGGCGCACCGCTTCAATATCGGCACCCAGTCGCTCGGCGATGTTCGCCATTTCATTCATGAAGCTGATCTTGGTCGCCAGCATCGCGTTGGCGGCGTACTTGGTCAGCTCGGCCGAACGCTCGTCCATCACGATCACGCGGTCGTGGTTGCGATTAAACGGGGCATAGAGGCGACGCATGGTCTCCACCGCCGTCGCGTCGCGGCTGCCCAGAATGATGCGGTCCGGGCGCAGGCAGTCGGCCACCGCCGCCCCTTCTTTCAAAAATTCGGGGTTCGACACGACCTGAAATTCGATCGCCACACCGCGCTTCGCCAGTTCTTCGGCAATGGCGGCACGCACCAAATCAGCCGTGCCCACTGGCACCGTGCTTTTGTTGACGACAACGGTCGGCTCAGCGATGTGCTGCCCGAGCGTCCGCGCCACCGCCAATACGTGCCGCAAGTCGGCGCTGCCGTCTTCATCGGGGGGCGTGCCCACTGCGATAAACACCACGCGAGCATCGACAATTGCCGAAGCCGCATCGGTGGTGAAGCCCAAGCGTCCAGCGCGGTGATTGGCAACGACCAAGTCTTCAAGGCCGGGCTCGAAGATCGGCACGCGGCCCTGCTTCAAGCCGTCAATCTTCGCCGCGTCAACATCGACGCAGGTCACCATGTGGCCCACTTCGGCCAAACAAGCGCCGGTCACCAGACCCACGTATCCCGTTCCGAAAACACTGACGCGCATTGGTCAAACCCCCATCACCGCATAAACGACAAGGGTCGCAGCATGCTGCGACCCTTGTATCAAACCGCCGCAACCGCCCCTTACTGGGCCGGCGCTGCCTGCACGATCTCGAGCAGTTCGACTTCGAACTTCAGCGTGGCGTTCGGCGGGATGTCCGCACCGGCACCGTTCGGGCCATACGCCAGCGCCGCCGGAATCCAAAACACGTACTTCGAACCGACCGGCATCAGCGCAACGCCCTCGGTCCAGCCCGGGATGACGCCAGAAAGCGGGAAGGTCGCCGGCTCGTTACGGGCGTAGGAGCTATCAAACTCTTTGCCGTCGAGCAGGGTGCCGCGGTAGTGCACCTTCACCGTGTCGGCGGCCGTCGGGGTTGCGCCCGAACCCGCGCGAACCACCTGGTACTGCAGGCCGCTTTCCGTGCTGCGAACGCCAGTCTTGCTCTTGTTCGCGGCCAAGAAGGCCTCGCCCTCGGCCAGATTCTTCGCGCCCTGCTCGGCGATGCGGGCCATTTCCTTCTGCTGCATGAACTGGCCGAACGCCGCGCCGATGGCCTGCGCCTGCTGCTCGGTCATCACCGAGCGGTCGGCGGTCAGACCGGCCTTAACGCCCTTGGCCAACGTCTCGGTGTCCACATAGTCCTTAACCTGCTGAAGGCTGTTCGCCATTGAGAGGCCGATCATGTAGCTGATCTTTTCGTTATCGGTATTCAGGCCCTCGACCGCGGGAAGGGTCAGGGTGGCCGGAGCCGGGGCCGACGCAGCGGCCGGGTCCTGAGCGAACGCCTTCGGCGACAGGATGCACAGGCCCATCAGCGCAGAGGCCATAAGAGAACGGGTGTTCAGCATGGGGGAACGAGCTCCATCAGTCAGAACCGCCGCGGCGCGACGGGGCGGTAATTGTCGCCCCCCGCGCCCGGTTCGGCAATGCGGGCTTACGCCAACAACGATCCGGCGCCGAAACGTCCCAAAAGAAGCAAGGCAACGCCATGCGAGGCGATCACCGCCGTGCTGATGGCCATGCGCAGACGGCGAAAGCCGGGCGTAGCCGGCAGCGTGTCGGCGCGAGTGTCGAACCACAGCGCGAGCGTAAACCCCAAGCCCAAGGCGATCAGGGCATACAGCGGCGGCAAAAAAAGCGCGGGAAAGGCCCATAGACTCGGCAATACAGCCAGCACATAGGCGGGACCCGGCCCGCCGCAGCTCATAGCGCGGCCCCAACGGATGCCGCCCAAGAAGCTCAAAATTACCGCCGAATAAAACAAAAAGGCCTTCAGCGCGACCGCCATCAGCCAAGCGTCATTCGACACGCCGCCGTAGACCCACGCCGCCAAAGCCCCCACAAAGGGCAGCACCCCAGACCACGTCAAGCGAGCCGCCCATTCCGGCAGCGGTGGCTGATGTAAATCCTGAACCGTCATGTAGTCCCGACGGGCATCGCGTTCAAATTCAGCCATGGACACTTTTCAAGCCCTTGATGTGGCGCGTCGGCGCCACCCCCATCCTCCCGCACCCGGCAGCGATGCGGAAGCCCGCGCGCTCGATGCCTTCGCGGCGTTCTTTTCCAGCTTTGCACCCGACCGCATCGCCAAGCTGCTGCCCGCCACCTACGCGGAAGACGTCTGGTTCAACGACACGCTGAAGACCGTCGTCGGCCGCGAGGCCCTCGCCCACTACCTCGGCGAGAGTGCGGCGGCCGTTGAGCACTGCGAAGTGCGCATCATCGACGTCACCGCGAACCCCGAAGGCGAGCACCTGGTTCGCTGGACCATGATGATTCGCTTCAAGCGATTCAAGAAAGGCGTCGACACCCACAGCATCGGGCTCTCGCACCTGCGCTTCGATGATCAAGGCCGCGTGGTCTATCACCAAGACTATTGGAATGCGGCGGACGGTCTGTTCCGCCACATCCCGGTGCTGGGCTGGATGATTGAAGCCGTTCTAAGGCGCGTTTAAACCCCGCCGGCGTGAGCCTGCGAGGTGCGTTACGGATGACTCAGCGCGATCCCGCTGCCACGGCTGCGGCGGGCTTCGGAGTCGCCAAGGCTTTTTCCAGCGCAGCGACCAGTTCCGGCGCATCCGGCTTGGTGCGGCTGCCGAAGCTGGCGATGACTTCGCCGTCGCGACCCACCAAATATTTGTGGAAATTCCAGCCGGGCGCATCGCCGGTGGCGGCCGTGAGTTCGCGATACATCGGCGTGGCTTCATCGCCCTTCACCGAGACCTTTTCGAACATCGGAAACTTCACGCCGTAGGTCAGCGTGCAGAACTCGGCAATCTCCGCTTCGGTGCCGGGCTCTTGGCCCATGAAATCGTTCGAGGGAAAACCCAGCACGGCAAAGCCCTGCGCGCCGTACTTTGCATTCAAGGCTTCAAGGCCTTCGTACTGCGGGGTGAATCCGCACTTACTGGCCGTGTTGACGATCAACACCACCTGTCCCGCATACGCAGTCGCCAGATTCACCGTCTCCTGCCCAGCTAGACGGCGAAAGTCGTGGTTGAGCACACCGGCCTGCGCCGTGCCGACCAAACCGATTCCGAGGGCCAAAGCCCCAATCCAAGCTTTCATCAATGCCGTCCTCGCCAAGAAACCGGCGGGCTGCCGGTCTATGTCATCAGTTTGGTCTCTCCGGCGTGCAAAAGATGTTGACCTCTGCGGATGTAGTGTTATAGTTACCTACAACACCACCCCATTACCTCACCGAGATCAGCCATGAACATCCGCCTTCGCAACAGCCTCAGCGCCCTGGTCATCGCCGCCAGCTTGGTTTCGCTGGGCTACGCCATCGGCGAGCCCCCCCGGCCCAGCGACCTGATTTTCGATGCCAGCGGCAACGCCGTCGCGGCGCTGACCGAATTCGACACCGGCTCGGTGTCCGAACACTCGGCTTCGGCGTCTACGCAGCGCCTGTCGCACGCGCAGCGCGCTCTACCCTTCTTCTCTTTCGGCAAGCGCGTGAGCGCGGGAGCCCGCTAATGACCATCGCTTGGAGTGACAGCACGCCGATCTATCGGCAGCTGAAAGAACGCGTTGTCGCCATGGTCTTGGACCGTGAGCTGCAAGAGGGCGATGCCCTGCCGTCGGTTCGGCAGGTTGCCGCCGAATACCAGCTCAATCCGATCACCGTGTCGCGCGCTTATCAAGAACTGGCCGAAGAGGCCTTAGTCGAAAAACGAAGGGGATTGGGGATGTACGTCATTGAAGGCGCCCGGGAAAAACTGCTTGCGTCCGAACGCGAGCGCTTTCTCAAGGAAGAATGGCCGCTGGTCTTGGCGCGGATTGAGCGTCTTGGCCTAAGCACCGAACAATTGCTGGCAGCGAAGCCGAATCAAGGAGCCCATGCATGAGCACCCCCACCGTCACCGCCCGCGGACTCTCGAAGCGCTACGGCAAGTCCGTCGCCGTCGACAACATCGATTTCGACATCGCTCCCGGCCGCATCATCGGCTTGATCGGTCCGAACGGCTCGGGCAAGACCACCACGCTGAAAGCCATGCTCGGCTTGATCGACTTCGAAGGCGACATGAAGGTGCTGGGCCTCGACCCACGCACTCAGCGCGACGCCTTGATGGCCGATGTCTGCTTCATCGCCGATGTGGCCGTTCTGCCGCGCTGGATCAGCGTCTCGCAGGCCATCGACTTTGTTGCCGGCGTGCATCCGCGCTTCGACCGCAAGAAATGCGAAGCCTTCCTGGCCCACACCAAGCTCGACGGCAAGATGAAGGTCAAGCAGATGTCGAAAGGCATGATCGTGCAGCTTCACCTTGCGCTGGTCATGGCCATCGACGCCAAGCTGCTGGTGCTCGACGAGCCCACGCTGGGCCTCGACATTTTGTATCGCAAGCAGTTCTACAAAGACTTGATCGAGCGCTACTTCGATGCTGAAAAAACCATCATCGTCACCACGCATCAAGTCGAAGAAATCGAGCACATCCTCACCGACCTCGTCTTTATTCGCGACGGCCGGCTGGTGCTGCAGGCCACGATGGACGACGTGGGCGACCGCTTCTTCGAGGTGATGGTGAGCGCCGAAAACGCCTCAGCCGCCCGCACGCTGCACCCCATCGACGAACGCACGGTGTTTGGCAAAACCGTCTTCCTGTTCGACGGTCAACCGCGCGCACGCCTGGCTGAACTGGGCGAGGTACGCACCCCCGGCATCGCTGATCTGTTTGTCGCCACGATGAAAGGAACCTACGCATGAACACCTTTCCTATCCTGCTAAAACGCGAATTCTGGGAGCACAAGGGCGGCATGCTCTGGGCCCCCGCCATCGTCGGCGTTTTAATGGCTCTCGCGGCTGGCGTCAGCATGATCATCGGGCTCGCTGCAAAGGGCAGCGCCATCAAGATCAACGGCGAGCAGATCATTGCCGACGGCACGGTCATCGCCACCCAGACGCAGAACGAGATCGCCGAGGGCTTGGCCTTAGCCATCATCCCCTCGCTGGCGCCGCTGGCCGCCGTGCTGGCCTTCGTGGTCCTGTTCTACGCGCTGGGCTCGCTCTACGACGACCGTAAAGACCGCAGCGTGCTGTTCTGGAAGTCGATGCCGATTTCGAACAGTGCCACCGTGCTCTCGAAGCTGGCCTCCATGTCCTTGGTCGCTCCCTTGCTGACCGCGCTGATTGGCTCGGTGGTGGGCATCGTGATTGCCTTGTTCGCTGCCATCGCCATGTCGACGCTCGGCGGCAGCGTGCTGCCCAAGCTGCTGACCGAAGCGAACTTCTATCTGGCGCCCTTGGCAGTGATTGCGGTAATTCCGGTGTACGCCCTATGGGCCCTGCCCGGCATCGCCTGGTGCATGGCGGTTTCGGCTTGGGCCAAGCGCGCGCCCTTCCTCTGGGCGGTGGGCACTCCGGTTCTGGTCGGCATCCTCCTCTCGTGGCAGCAGGCCATGTTCGACCGCAGCTTCGGCGCCGAGTGGTTCTGGGAGAACGTGGTGGGCCGCCTGTTCGGTGGCTTCGTACCGGGCCTGTGGTTTGCATTCGGCGGACAGGCCGAAGCCATGAACAATCTCGAAGCGGAAACCGATGGCGTCTTTGCCCTAGTCGGCCACAGCTACGCCACGCTCACCGCCCCCTCGATGTGGATCGGCCTGATCATCGGCGCCGCGCTGATTGCCGCCGCCATCCGTCTGCGCCGCTGGCGCGAAGACGCTGCATAAGGACCTCACCATGAACACTCTCCTACACCCCCTGCTGCTGGCCACCGCCTGCACCCTCGCGTTTCCCGCTTTTGCTGCCGAACGCTGCGAGTACACACGCACCGAGTCACCGACGCTCGATCTGGCCGGCGTGCAGCGCCTCGCCGTCGACTTGGGCGCCGACCGCATCACCGTGAAGCCCGGCACGCCAAGCCTGACGGTGAAACATTGCGCTTCGACGGCCGAACTGTTGGCCGGCAGCGAACTCACGCTGGAACGCAACGGCGACGCCATGCGCATCGCGACCAAGAGCGATTCGTCCTACACCATCAATTTCTTTGGCGTCAGCAAGTACGTGTACCGGGAGGTGCAGCTCAGCATCCCCGCCGACCTCGCCTTGGCGCTTGATCTTGGCTCGGGCGATGCCTTCATCGACGGCCTGTCGAGCGTCAGCGTCGACCTCGGCTCCGGCGACGTCACCCTTCGCGAAGTCGGCAGCGTGACGGCGGACGTCGGCTCTGGCGACCTGATCGTCGAAGGCGCCACCAGCGCGCGCGTCGCGGTGGGCTCGGGCGATATTCTGCTCAAGCGCGTTCAGGGCGAAGTGAGTGCCGAAGCAGGCTCCGGCGACATCGTGATGGAAGACGTGGGCCCGATCGCGGCATTGAACGTGGGCTCCGGCGACATCAGCGCCCGTCAGGTTCGCGGCGATGTTCGCAAGGTGTCGGTGGGCTCGGGCGACGTCGAGCTTCAAGACGTGTCGGGCTCGGTGCAGATCGACGACATCGGCTCGGGCGACGTGGCCGTTCGAAACGTCGACGGCGACGTTCTGATCAGCGACCCAGACGACCTCGAGAACCTGCGCACGCAGGGCGTGGTCGGGAAAGTCATCGCCGGTCGCTAAGCCGTCGCAGCCAACCATTACTTTGGAATACACGCTTATGAACACTCGCACTCTCAGCACCGCCGTCCTCCTCGCCCTGTGCTTGGGCGCCAGCGCCTGCAGCGGCACCGAACAAGCTGCTGAGGCCGTTGGAAAGGTTTCGAACATCGTGGAAGCAGGCACGGCCGAAGACGGCGCCGCCGTCAAAGCGCTGGACGAAGCCCGCCAGAAACTGCGCACCGAAAACTTCTCGCTCACGCATCAAGACGGTGGCCCGAAAGCCGAGCTCACGCCGGAAGGCGAGTTCCTCATCGACGGCAAGCCCGTGCCGATGACCGACGCGCAGCGCGAGATGCTGGGTCAGTACCGCAATGAACTCATTGAGGTGGCCGACGCAGGCATCGTGCTGGCGCAAAGCGGTTTGGTCATCGCAGGAAAAGCTGTGTCGCAAGCCTTTTCGGGCCTGTTTAGCGGCGGATCAAATGACGCGAAAACAGGCATCGAGGCCGAAGCGAAGAAGATCGAAGCCGCCGCCCTGCAGCTCTGCGATCGCGCCAAAGCACTGCGCATCACGCAAGAGTCCCTCACTGCCGTGCTGCCCGAGTTCGCGCCTTACGCGGGATCGATAAAGACCGAGCTTGAGTGCAAATTCGACTCTGAAAGCGACGCCGGATCCGACAAACCTGCCCCACCGACGATCAGCGCCTAGTCCCGCGACGCGCGCATCGCACATCGGCGACAATGCAGGCCTGTCTTTCGATAGGCCTGCCACCCCGCCATGTCACGCCAATGGGTCAACGCCGCCATCGCGGCCATTGAAGCCGACTTCCAGCGCTCGGCCGACACCCACCTGATTCGGCTTGATCTACCGGCCTATCCGGGCATCCCGCTGTACTTCAAAGACGAGAGCTCGCACCCCACCGGCAGCCTCAAGCACCGGCTTGCGCGGTCGCTGTTTTTGTACGCGCTGTGCAACGGCTGGCTGCGCGAAGGCCAAACGGTGATCGAAGCCAGCAGCGGCAGCACGGCCGTTTCCGAAGCCTATTTCGCGCGATTGATCGGCGTGCCCTACATCGCGGTAATGCCCAACACCACCTCGCGCGAGAAGATCGCCCGAATCGAGTTCTACGGCGGCACCTGCCACATGATCGAAGGCGCCGACGTCAGCGCCGCGTCGCGCAAGCTGGCCGCCGAGATCGACGGCCACTTCATCGACCAGTTCACCTACGCCGAGCGCGCCACCGACTGGCGCGGCAACAACAACATCGCCGAGTCGATCTTCGAGCAGCTGCGCCTAGAGCCGCACCCCTGCCCGCGCTGGATTGTGGTGTCCGCCGGCACCGGCGGCACCGCCGCCACCATGGGCCGCTACATTCGCTATCAGCCGAAGCGCAACGCTTGCACCCGACTCGCCGTGGTCGACCCCGAACACTCGGTGTTCTTCGATGCGTTCAAAGACCACAAGCGCTGCCATCGCCTCGACCGCGGCTCGCGCATCGAGGGCATTGGCCGCCCGATTGTGGAGGCCAGCTTTTTGCCCCACACCATCGATCGAATGATCAAAGTGCCCGATGCCCTGAGCCTCGCCTCGATGCGCGCGCTGGAGTGCCTGCTGGGCCGCAAAGTGGGCGGGTCGACGGGCACCAACTTCGTCGGCGCGCTGCAGGTGATGGGCGAGATGAAGGCCAAAGGCGAAACGGGTGCGGTGGTGACGCTGATTTGCGATGGCGGCGAACGGTATTTGGATACCTACTACAACCGCGAATGGCTGACGGCACAGGGCTACGACTTCGCTGACAGCGCAGCGGCCATTGAGGCCTGCGTTGCCGGGGCAGACATTGCATCGCATGTAGACCTGTCGAACGGTGCCTGATGACCTTGGTCGGGCTCGCGCAGCGGCCTGCAGAAACTGCAAACCGCCAGGCAAGTGACCACTCGCGGCAAACAATCTGACCACCTTTGCCACCGAAAATGCCTGCGCCAGACGACAACTTGACCGGCAACCAAGGGCCAGAAGCAGCCAGTGATGGCGATAGACGAAATGAATACATAAAGCAGACATTCGATGCGCTCGCGCGTCATCGAAGTCGCCCGCAGCGCGCGATGGTGTCCGCCAGCTGCGCCAGTTGCGCGGACGTGGGCGCACGGGTGCGGCGCAAGCGCGGGGCAAGCGACTCGCCATTCGACGTCGCCACTGGCGCGCTCCAAGGCCTGACATCGGGAGATAGTGGCTTAGAAACCTGCTCCCGCGACAAGTGCAGCGTTATAGATCGCATGAACGATGACACACAGAAGCACCGATCCGCTTGATCGTCGGATCCATGTCATCAGTATAGAAATGAGGAAGATCATCGCCACCTGAAAAACGGCGAGCGTCCCCTGCGCGCCGCCCGAGAACATCCCCGCGACGACGCCGACGTGCATCAGCACGAACAATTCCGCAATGACGAGGTAGGCCACCCAGGTTGGCAAACGGCTGAAGAGACGCTCGTGAAGCCAACCCCGGAACAAGGCCTCCTCCGGCGCGGCTGCGATCACAGGAAGGAGCAAGAACAGCAGGGCACCTGCCGATGTTGACGACGTCATCGTCGACGTTTGAACCGCCATATCAGCGTTTTCGACGCCGCGCACGACAAGGCCGAACAATGCGACCGCTGCTGTCGCGAGCGCGATGAACGCGATCGGCGAAATGAGATACGCCAGCGTCTTCCAACGCAGCAGACGAAGCTCACCCCATCCCCATCCCGCGGTCGTAGCGCGCACGAGCCCCCAGGCCAACGCGAGATACACAGCACAGACGATCGCGATCGACGAGGCATCCGGTGCAGCCGAGCTAACCATCTGTATGTCGTCGGGCTCGACATCCGTCCAATCCCGCCGGTCGATTTCCGCAATGAGCTTTGAGAAGCCGGAGGCGTCCACATCGGTCGCACGACAAGTCACCTTGACCAGATTGATGCCCTCCCCCTCGAGCGCAGAGTTGCAAGAGAAAACCAAGCCGCCCGACCTGAAACTCTCAAACATCCGCGCCTCCGCATCAGAAGGCGGGGAGCCCGTGAAGCTGTACTCGACGTCGGTCGCGCTGGAAAGCGCCAAAGGCAACAGGCCAGCAACTTTGATTAAGACGCACAACAGGATGGTGAATAGAAGGGTGCCGCCAATCGCGGCACCCTTTCGCCAAACCGGAAAAACCTCGCTCAAGGTTCCGAGAAAACGATGTTTGACGGGGCGATGCAACGGGATTTCATATTCTGTCCGCACCTGCCCGAGTCCCTAATCTCAAGGGTTTGACCTGCGCTCCGACACGCTTGTTGCGCGCGATGTACAGCCGCAGACGCGCTCGCTTCGCAAGCTATCCAGAGGGCGGGGAACGCGATAGCGCATCCAGCAAAGGCCCATGGGCCGGCGAGACACAAAACGCCTTTCGGGTTGGCAGAGTTGAAGTTGTGATCCTGATCAGGCGACCACGATCCGGAGACGATACCGTTGGCCCCCGCTCTGGTCCATTGGCGGTTTGCGAAGTTGACGTAGAACGTGTCCGTTTCACTGTTGAGGTTGTTGGCTACCTGAAAAATCATCTCGTTCTGAGTAACCACATACCCCGGAACGATCCTTGCCTCGTAGTCTGGCAGAGGTGCTGCGGCGAGGATCCGCGTCATTCCGAGGGCCAGCAGTCCCAGTAAAAACATCCGATAAAGCTTCATGTTTATCTACTCCGTCTGAGTCGAGGGGTCGTGCGTAAACCGACGGCGGACGCCTCAAGATCGTCCGTGATCGGCGACTTCACATTGCCCCCCCCCCGCCGTCAAGCCGCCGTGAAATTCCGCGCCTCGAAGATTTGGATACGAGTTGGATCAATTGAAGCGGTGCGCGACCTTCAGCGCATCGTGATTCTCGAATTAATCGCGGACGGCTCGGATGGCGGTAGGTCCATCTGCTGCATTCAATGGCTTTAACTGCGGATGACCGCTTTCTATTGCTGCCATGTATCTGAATGACTCTTGCGGGTCGAACTGAGCCGGTCAGTTAGTCGCCGGTTGCACGGACACATCACCACATCACCCCATCAACACCGGCCCACCCTTGGCCACGCCACGCTGGTACGCCGGCCGCGCCACCATGCGCGCTTGGTACGCCGCGAGGTGCGGAAAATCGGCGCCCTGAACCGCACGGCTCAGGGCAGCTTCTACGGCAAAGCTCATCTGAAAATCGGCAAGAGTCATGTCGTCACCCGCAAACCAGGTGTTGCGGCTCAGGTGGTCTTCAATAAACGCCAGCGCGGTGGCGAGGTTGGGGTCAATCAGCTTGGCCTGCACGGTGCTGCATAAGGCTTTGGCAATGGGGCGAACAAAGAACGGCATGGGCTGGGTCGGTATCGTCATAAACACCAGCTTCATCACCAGCCAGTTCATCAGCGAGCCCTCGGCATAGTGCATCCAGAAGCGCAACTGGCGGTGCGCGGGGGTGCCGACCGCAGGCTGTAAATGGGCTAATTCGCCGCTGGCGTGGTCACCGTAACGCTCCGCCAAATACTCCAGAATCGCGCCTGACTCGGCGATGGTCTCATCGCCATCGGTAATCAC